>JBGTHH010000030.1:0-7549 GCA_041746275.1 Pirellulaceae bacterium
TCGGAAATCGTAGCCCGGGTTGTAACATTACGCTCCCTTCCACGTTTGTAACATCAGACGACAGGAAACAACTCAGCGGGAGGGTGAAACGATGCCAGACGGATCACGAAAACGACGACATTCGGCCGATCAAGCCAAACGAGTCTGGTACGCCAAGCACCGCTCACAACGATTCGCCAAACGATTTGGGTGGAATTAGAGGACAACATCTGGGCGGTCCTCGCTGTCGGTCCTCTCCCCGCCGCCCACGCTTTCGGCGAGAATTAAGCGACATTCGCTTACCTCTTGGTCCATGCGGACACTCGCCATGCTCGGTATCGCCGCCTTTCCCCATTCTCCACAGCCTCGGCTCATCGAAGTCGCCGAGCCTTCCGCTCCGCAGTTTGGCCAAGTCCTTTGCCGAACGGTAGAACTCGGGGTGTGCGGCACCGATCGGGAGATTCTCCTGTCGGAACGCCCGTTGATCCCCCCCGGTGACGATGCGTTGCTCTTGGGGCACGAATGCTTGGCGCGGGTGGAGCAGCTCGGCGCAGGGGTCGACGGACTGCAGGTCGGCGATTTGGTCGTGCCTGTGGTGCGACGCTCCTTGAATCCAGCGACCGAACGCCCCGACATGCTGCCATTCGGCTCCTATACGGAGCGGGGTATCGTTCACGAGCATGGATTCTCGACGCCGTTTTTCTTGGACCGGCCGGAATACTTGTTCCGAGTCCCGCCCGCACTGGCCTCGATGGCAGTCTTTACGGAGCCATTATCGGTCGCCGAAAAGGGCGTTCACGAAGCGCTGGCCGTGCAACGAGGCCGCCTGGGGCAGGACGCCTGGCGCGACGAGGCACCCCGCGTTCTGGTCACTGGGATGGGGCCGATTGGCTTTGCCGCTGTCCTCTCGTGCCGCAGTCGAGGTTGGCCCGTGACGATGCTCGGGCGTGACCTCGACGACAGCTTCCGAGCGCGGTTAGCCCAGGATTTGCAGGCGGAATATGTGGCCACGTCGGAGTTGGCCCCCGAGCCTGCGGACGTGGAAGCGGACGGCTTTGACTTGATCCTGGAGTGTACGGGGAGCGATGACGTATTGTTGCGGGGTGCCGCTTGGCTGGCGAGCTGCGGCGTGATGGTGTGGTTGGGGAGTTCTCGAATTAGTGCTCCGCGAACGCATGATGTGGATCGGCTCATGCGAAACGCCGTGCTGCGTAACCACATCCATTTGGGAACCGTCAATGCCGCCGTGCGAGACTTCGCGAGCGCCATTGGGCACCTCGAACGACTCTTGCTTCATCACCCACGCGAAGTCGCCGCGTTGATTACCGCCCGCGTCGAAATTGGTGACTCGTTATGGCACTACCAACACCGCCAACCGCAGGGAATCAAGACGGTGATTGCTTATGATTAGATCCCTGGATGAACATGCATCGACTTGAACGAGCATGTGCAAAGCACACCCCTGCGTGAACGGTTCGCTGCATGCAGCTTAGTCGTCACGTGCTAAAATGACGCGTTCCATCAGCGATTCCGACTTTCATTTTCGTCGCTGATCGATGCTGAACTAAATTCCCTGGAGGATGAGACCATTCATACCTGTCCCGAATGCGACCGCGAATTTCGTGCTTACGAGATACCAGGAAAGTGCCCGGTCTGCGGCGAATGGGCCAAGATTCGCTGCGAATCGTGTGGTTACGCGTCGGGCGCGAAACCCTTCGTCGATCGCAATTGCAAGTGTCCCAAGTGTGGAGCGAAGGCCCAAGTTCCCGGAGCGACCGGTGTGAATCCCTGGGTTTTTGTCGCGATCGCCGCAATCGTGGCGGCAATTGTGGGTGTGATCCTGCTCTTACGAAATTGACACCATCACGGGTCCGAGTCCTCCGAGAGGATACTCACCGCGAGGCTGGATTTCGGTTCGATTAACCAATCGTCTTGCCGTTGGGACATGCGGGCAAAGATGCGATCTCGCAGGGCACTGTCCGCAGTGCCTGCCTGCGGTCGGCTCCGGTGGAAATCCGTAAGTTCATCGATGATGGCGTTCGTTTGAGAGGAAACGATCTCGTCGACATCTCTCCCGTTAGCCGTGGGTCTGACGGGTAGACTCGGGGAAACGATCGCGGTTGAGAAACCAACTTCAGCATCTTGGTCTGACGTAAAGATCGCTTCTCCCTCGGCTCCTGATCCCGGGCGGTTGTTAAGGAAGTTGATGATCAGCAAGACATCCAGGGCCGTCACGTGTGCGTCGCCACTGGGATCCAGATACGGCGGCGGCATCGTTCCGGGGGGCGGGAGCGGCAGGCGACCTTGGGCATCACGCAGGCGAGGATTGTTTAACTCGTTGATAATCAACAGGGCATCCAGCGGCACCACGAAGCCATTATCGTCGACATCGAACCGGTTGTTGGGGTTTTGCCAAGCCGTCGTATTGGCTCCGATGCTGACCAGGAAGACCCTGGAGAAGGAGTCCCCGTCCGCTTCGGTCACGGTCACGGTAATCAACGCGGATCCCAACTCGTCGCTGACCGGTTGCAACGTCAACGTCCCCGTCGTTTCAGGCGAGGTGTAGGTAACCAGCGGATCGGGCATTACAGCATGGTTGTTGCTCACCGCCGTGATGGTGAGTTCCTCGGTACCATCGTCGCCATCCGAGATGCCACTCAAATTCACCACATGCGAAGTCGTACTGACGTCGAGGACCACAGCGCTAATGGGATGGAGCGTAGGAAGATCGTCGACTTCCAGTACCTCCAAGCTCGCCGTGCCGACCACCGCACTGAAGGCCGTCACTCCCTCCTGCGGCGTCGTATTGGCAAAGCCACCGGCGACTCCAGCGGATTGATCCCAAGCGCGGAACTGAAATGTGACCGTGCCGTGGAAGTTCGCCTGCGGGACGTAGCGTACGCGATGATTCGGCGATAATAACAACGACGATGTCGCCGAAGCCGTGACCGTGGTCCAAGTCTGCCCATTGAGCGAGTATTCCCAGCGGCCGTGCGAGTCATCCGCGTTGACGATGGCGATACCGCCGATGTGCGGACCATCGACGTCGGTGATGGAACCCGCCGCGACCAGCGAGCTCACCGCGGTCCCGGGCGAGTTGGTCACATTCTCGTTAATCGAAGCGAGGACGTGGCTCGCGAGGCCATCGAGCACGGGAGCATCATTCACGGCGCGTACGATGAGTGTCGCGGTAACCACGGCCACACTGTATGCGGTCGTGCCTCCGTTCGTGGTTGTATCCGCCTCGCCTCCAACCACCCCCGTGGTTTGATCCCAAGCGCGAAAACTCAGGGTTGCGGGGCCGTGGTAGTTCGCTTGCGGCACAAAGCGGATACTCGATGTGGGCCCGAGGAGACGCGCCATCGCGGGCGTGACCATGCCGAAGTCCAACCACTCATCCGCAAGTCGGTACTGCCACGTGCCGTGTGTGTTGTTTAGCCCGACGACGGCAACCGCTTCGACCGCCGCGCCGTCTGGGTCGATGATCGATCCATTGCCGACCATCGCCGAGACCGTATCGCCTGCAGGATTGGTTGTATCTTCGTCGATGAACGACAGGGCTGGCGCGGGCACGGCCAGCAAGATGGGCGCGTCGTTCACCGCCGTCAAAGTTACCGTCGCGGTCGCCAAGGGACTGTTCGAAGTGCCGTCGTTAACAAAGACCGTAATCAAGCGATCGGTGGTATCGGGTCCATGCGAGGCGTTGCGATACGTCAGGGTCCGCAAGACCTGCTGGTACAGCGAAGGGCTGGCACTGCCGGAAATGGTCAAAACACCGGTGGCCGAGTTATAGACGGCGTTTAAGCCGGTTGTGCCGACGTCGACGGCGAGGATCTCGTCGCTGGAATTGAGCAGGTTCGTGATCCTAACGGTTGCCGAAACGATGTTGCTATCGTCCACCACCGTCAAATCCGCGCTCACGATGACTACGGGAGGCTGGTCTTCTTGAAATGCCGCTGCGAAGTCGTTGCCGTTAACGCTCGGTCCGTTCAGATCCAGACTCGGTGGCGGATTCTGCACCAGCAGTCGAGCGACACCCTGTTGATACACACGAAACGGCACACCGTTAATAAACTCACTGGCCAGTTCCGTCCAGCCACTGCCAATCGTAACGGTATCTCCAGTGTTACGGCGAACGACGAGTCGGTGGGAGGTATCGGAGAGCTTAAGCACCCGCTGCAGGGAACCCAGTATGAGATGATTGTTGCCCGTTCCCGTAATATCGATTTCCTCGATCCCGACGATTCGATTGTGGGGAATCGTATTGAGGTCCAACGTCAATCCGCTGCCATCGAGCCGCAATGTGTCGTAGCCGCGTCCGCCATCGACGCGACGGAAATTCAGGTCGGAAACGATCAGCACATCGTCCCCTTGTCCGCCGATCAACACGTCCGCGCCGCCGAGCCCCCAAAGCGTGTCGTTTCCTTGACCGCCGATCAGCGAGTCGGCACCGAGCGTTCCGAACAACTCGTCGCCACTGGTGGTGCCGACGATCGGTTGTTTGCCGCGGAAGTCGCTGCCAAACAAAACATAGCTGCGACCGGCCACGCCCGAATACGGGAAGAATGAGGGAGCTCCGATAATGACATCCGCAAAGCCATCACCGTTGATGTCTCCTGCGGCGGACACCGAGTAACCCGCCCGTTCCAAAAATCGATCGCCGACCAAACGCAGCCCCTGGTCGCTGGTCAACGTGGCGAGGGACAAGCCGTTCTGAAAGCCCTCAGGTCGGCCGTAGATTAAATACGCTTCCCCGACTCCCGAGGTGCTGGCCGTGTCGGCGTAGGGCGCTCCGATAATGATGTCGTCGTAGCCATCGCCGTCGACATCCCCGACGGCACTGACCGAAAATCCCGCGTAGTCGACGCCGTCGGCTTGGGTAACCACTCCGTCAATGCCCGTGACGCTAAAGCCATTGCCCGATCCGTCCAGGGTGCCCAGGTTGATCGTCGCGGGAAAGCCTCCGGCTTTGCCAAAGATCACATACGCGCGACCAGCTCCCGCAGGATTCGAGGTATCGTAGTTGTCCCACGGGTTATCGCGATCACCGGGAGCGCCGATCAGCAAATCGTCGAAACCATCCCCGTTGAAGTCGCCTGCGGAACTAATCGAGAAGCCAGCTCGTTCGAAGGGCAAAAAACCATCCAGCCGAAAACCGTTCGTTCCATTCAACGCATTTACGCCCCGGGCTGGATTTGGCCCACCAAAAATCACGTAAGCGGATCCCGCTCCACCGAAGGTCGGATCGGCATACGGCGCGCCGATTACGAAGTCATCGTAGCCGTCGCCGTTCAAATCTCCGACCGAACTCACGGCGGAACCGAGATGATCGTCCGCTGCCAGGCCGAACAAGGGAAAACCACGGCTCCCCACGACTTCCCATAAATTCACCTGAGCATCAAAGGGTTCGGCGGTCCCGAAAACCAGATAAGTAACACCGATTCCCGCCGTCTGAGAGAGGTTGTCGGCCGGTGCTCCAACCAAAAAGTCCGCGTAGCCATCGCCGTTGACATCTCCGGCCGTGCTGACCGAAAAGCCCGCTCGATCGAATTCCAACAGTCCTTGGAGGGCAAAGCCATTGCTGCCATTCAGCTCAGTCAGCAGCGGCGGTGCCCCGGGGCCCCCATAGACCACGTAAGCCGCGCCAGTCCCAACTAGCGTTCCACCGTTCACCGCCCGATCGGCGTAGGGAGCTCCGATGATGAAGTCGTGGTAGCCATCGGCGTTGATATCGCCTGCGGCACTGACCGAGTAACCCAGCCGATCACCCGAGTTTAGACCAAACAGCCACTTTCCGTCCGCTGTGTCGATCGCCGGGGATAATTGAAGATCCTGAAACCCACCTGCTTTGCCATAAACGACGTAAACCGCTCCCGATCCTGCGTCGACCAGGCGATCGACGGGTGCTCCGATCAGCAGGTCGTCATAGCCGTCACCATTCAGATCTCCGGCGGTGCTGACGGAATAACCGGTCAGATCTTGAGGGACGACATTGGTGAGGATGAAGCCTTGCGAGTCGGCAGCCCCCCCATCGCGCAGGTCCGCTAGGTGCAACACCGCCAATAAACGCCGGTCTTCCAAGGGTTCGAACAACAGTTTCCGCGCGGTGGCGGCACGAACACGCTTGGCCGGATTCGAACACTCCGACCCTGCGAACTTTCGTGGGAAAAGATGCTTCAACACGTTGACGAGTCTCCTGGATGCCTCGCGCTTACCGCTGCCCAATTACTCATACTAGTTGGTGTTCGTGTTCATGCACACGATTTTGCACGGTCGGCGAGCCCGCTTTCCTAGCGGTCGACTCAGATTGTGCGGGTTATGCCGCCTCGCGTTACGATCGAATTGGGGGGGCTGGGCTTGAGATTTTTTCCTGTCATTTCGCCCAAATGGATGAAACAGGGGCAGCGGAAAGCCGAATTCTTATCTATACTGCGTGATTCGCGCTGGCTGACTGGCCTTCGCCAGGGAGTCGAGCGCGATTTGTGTTGGTATTGAAAACAGTTTTGATTTTTGAATGGGAGTGAAATGATGAATAGTTGCCAGTCGGTATGGGAGGATGATGAGACCAATCGCAAGGTCGAGTTGCTCGTGAACTACTCGCACGACGAGTCGGGTGTCGCGATCAACGAAATCACTCCCATCAAAGTGACCTTTATCGACCCCGCGACCCGATCCGCCCTCCGCTCGATTGGTGTTTGGACCAAGACTGGCCGAGCCTTGCTCGTGAACCAGTTCCGCGCAGCCGGCCGCATCGAGAGCCTCGAACAGGAAATCGCCTCGGGCGGTTTGGCCGGTGCCATGGCTTAGTGCCAAGGGAACCTAGTGCTTTGTCCAGGCTAAAAGTTGGAGTACAGCCTTCAGGCTGCCAATTACCGGCTAAAGCCGGAACTCCAACCCGAAGATTTAGTATTGACAGAGCAATAGCGACCACGTCGAACAGGCCGGAGAGCCTCGCCGCTCTCCGGCCTTTTTTCGTTCAGTGGCGGCGAACGCGAACCGAGTCGGCACTTACGAGAACAGCGGCAGCAGCGGTCGCCCGTCGGAGATCCGATGCGGCCGTTGCTCGCGATCGGGGAGCGTTTGTTCGAGGTCGACTCCCAGGGCATGCAGAATCGTGGCGGTGTAGTCTTGGGGAGAAACCGGTGTGGTCACGGGCTCCGCCGCATGTTTGTCACTCTCGCCATAAACGGCTCCCCCCCGAATGCCGCCACCGGCCAGCAGACCGTTGTAACACTGCGGCCAATGTTCGCGTCCGGCGTTGGCGGCAGTGATCTGTGGCCGGCGTCCAAACTCGCCCACCCAAGCGACAATGGTCTCGTCCAGCAAACCCCGCTCCTCCAAGTCTTGTAGTAGGGCGGCCAAGGCTTGATCGGCGGGCGGGATCAAGTCGTTCTTGAGACGATTGAAGTTGTCTCCATGCGTGTCCCAGAACGTCTTGCCGTCGTTATGCCAATTCACGTTGACCACCGGCACGCCATGCTCGACCAATCGACGGGCCAGCAGCACGCATTGTCCATGGGTATTTCGTCCATAGCGTTCACGCACGGCCTCGGGTTCGCGAGATAGATCG
>JBGTHH010000031.1:0-11555 GCA_041746275.1 Pirellulaceae bacterium
GTCATGGCAGAGTTGGGTCTGAAGCTGCACGCTGAAGTCGCCTAGTTTTCAGGTGATGAAGTCCAACTAGGCAATCACACGGAATTCTAGCCATAGATGATAGTTGTTTTCAGTCTCCACCGTTCACCTCCCCGCTTCATACAAACAATACGGCCGCGCGCGTTCCCACCAGGCGCGTTCGTCCGCGACCGTCAACGACAGCCAGTCGTCATGGCTCAGCGCCTCGCCCTGACCGACTCGTTCGCGCAGCCGATTACTGCCGCTGATGATGTCGGTGGGCGGCTTCACGGTTTCGTACTCGTACGGAGGAAGTCGCCACGCAAAATCTTTCGGCCATAACCGACGCACGGCATCGATGATCGCCACCGTCGTGCGGTACGGGCGAAAGGCGGTCCGATCGGTCACATGCAGCGAGACACCGCCACAACTTTCACCGACCCATTTGTCGAACGTCGGCGTGAAGCGAATCGGCAGAAAACGAACGCCCGGCAACTTGATTCGCGAAACGACATTCAGCAGCACGATCGCGACCATACTAATCGGACGCGCGGTCCGAAAAGCATCGTGGACCACGACTGCTACACCGACTGCACAGTTGTCAAGATCGTTTGGAATGAATGATGGCAGGCTGTCCCCGTTCATCCCGCCGGTTGCGTGGCGGCAGCACGGAGGCCCACATCTTGACGAGCATTTACGGAGCACCTTGGCACCGACATCGGGCCGGTTCCGAAAGAGGAGATGAAAGTGGTTGGAAAGAATCGCGAACTCGAACACATCCACCCCAAAGTGTGCGGCTAACCAGCGGAACCGCGTTTCGAGCCACTGCTTGCGATGCTCGTAGTTCGTTTTGGAAACGGGATCGTTTCCGCAGAGAAAGCAGCGTCGCACGCACCTATCAAGAATCGCTCGTCAAGAAAGCTGGCTGTCCCCGTTAATCGTCTGGTCGTTCGCGGCTTGAAATCGCGTCCCCCGACCGCACTGACCGCACTAGACTTGAATCTTGCGATTCTGCCGTTTTTGCGTAAACTATACTGACGCTTTTGCTTGGAGCCAATGATGAGCGAAACCGCACACAATCTGATAGACGCGTTTACCGCGTTGTCCGCACGAGAACGACACGCAGTGCTCGTCGAACTAGCACGTATTTCGGAAGAGGACGCGGGCGCGATCACCGACGAAGAATTGACCTTTGCGGGCGAGCAGTTGTTCGCAATGTATGACGCCGAGGAGGCGGGGAATGCCGAAACCAGCGCGGGGTGATGTTTGGCTCGTTGACATGGGCTACGCCGCAAAGGTGAGGCCAGCACTCGTCCTGAGCGTTCCGGTTGAAGCTGACGAACGAGTGCTCACGACAGTGGTTCCTCACACAACCAGCGTCCGCAACACGCGGTTTGAATCCGCTTCCGATGTTCAATGGCTCAAGAACGGCGCTTTCGATGTCCAGGGGATCGGAACCTATCCGACTGTAAAGCTCATCAAGCGGCTGGGCACGCTACCTGAAGAGCAGCTTGTTGATGTTGAACTACGTGTTCGACAGTGGCTCGGGATTGCTTGACTCACACACTGCGGGGGTAACGAATCGCTGGACCAGAGTCGCCGGTCTGGTCGGAACCAACTCGATAGCTGACTGCGGCGACCTAGTCAACTTGATCGTTCGGCGGCTAATGAATCTATGCTCCGTATGCTATTCCCAAATGTCCGATTCTCGCCTCCCGCTACTGAAGCTGCGATCGTTGATGCCGAGTCGCAGCTTGGAGTTCAGCTTCCAACCCAACTGCGTGCTCTCTATCTCATCTGTGACGGTTTCCGAGAGGACAAAGGCAATGCAAAGTACCTCTTCTCGCTAACCGATGAAGATTTCATCGGGTCTCTGGTGAGCATTACAAAACACATGTGGGCCGAATGGAAAACGCCAGACCTTCGACCGTTTCTGTTCTTCGGCTCTTCCAGCGGCGATGAATGCTGGGGAATTAACCATCAGCGATCAGATGAGATCATTGCCTTCCACCATCACATGGAAGATCATTATGAAATCGTCGGCACTGACATCGTGCAGGTCTTTCGCGAAGACTATGCGCGATACGATGAACTCGAATGAGGCCGATCAACTCTCCGTCCCCCGTGATGTCTGACGTTCTGGCAGTCGGACGGTGCCGAATCGCGTATTTCCCTGACGAGAATCCCCGTTGTGTCGTTCTTGGCAGGTCTGGCCTGCCGTGGTATTCTTGTCTTGTCAAGGGGCGTAATGTAGCCGGTTCGTTGCTGTGGGTGAACGATGACTCGCTTAATGGAAAAAGCTCTCGCCGAAATTGGCAAGCTTGGTGATGCAGATCAGGATGCAATTGCCGCCATCATACTTGATGAAATTGCCGATGAACGGTGTTGGGATGAATCCTTTTCGCGGTCGCAGAACGAACTCTCGGAAATCGCGGGTCGCGTTCGCGAAGACATCCGAGCCGGCAAGGTCAAGGCCGTGGGGATTGACGAGCTTTGAATTCTCAGGTCACCGATGACTTCCTTGCATGTTTCGTAGCGTTGCCTGACGTGGTCCAGGCGCAGGCCCGAAAGGCTTACCGGCTCTGGCAACAAGATTCCACGCATCCCAGTCTTCAATTCAAAAAAGTGCATACGCGAGAGCCGATTTACTCGGCTCGCGTAAGCCTAGGATGGCGGGTGCTGGGGCTATTGGAGGGCAACACGGTCTATTGGTTTTGGATCGGTTCCCATGCTGATTACGACCGGTTGCTGAAACAACTCTAAGAAGCCAGAACCATTCGATGAACGGGAGACCGCGACTACCGTTCTCGAAGTAGAAGATCAACAATCGAGAGTTGACGCGTGGGAAGCGGCGACGTTCGACGCGGAGTTCACGAAGCGTACTCTCATGCACAAACGACGCGTCGCTGTATTGCCAACCAGCGCGGAGAGTCAACGCGGATGGCGTGAAATGGCTACGTCGTGTTGGCGCGTGAGTAGGGTTAGCCAGAACCTAGCAGCCGCGCGTGGCGGCAACGGAGACAACCACGCGTCTGGACTTGTACGATGGAATTGTGAGTCGGCAGGGGATGCGACAGCCGCTTGCTGCTGGGCGGCGATCCGCCGTTGAGCCGACGTGAAGTCGCTGGTTTCGGACAGCTCTACCCCAATCCATCTCCACCGTTCACCTCCCCGCTGCATACAAACAATACGGCAGCGCGCGTGCCCACCAGGCGTGTTCGTCCACAACCGCTAACGACAGCCAGTCGTCATGGCTCAGCGCCTCGCCCTGATCGACGCGTTCGCGCAGCCGATTACTGCCGCTAATGATGTCGATCGGCGGCTTCTCGGTTTCGTATTCGTACGGAGGAAGACGCCACGCAAAATCTTTCGGCCATAACCGACGCACAGCATCGACGATCGCCACAGTTGTGCGGTACGGGCGAAAGGCGAACCGATCGGTTACATGCAGCGAGAGACCGCCACAACTTTCACCGACCCATTTGTCGAACGTCGCCGTGAAGCGAATCGGCAGAAAGCGAACGCCCGGCAAGTCGATTCGCGAAACGACATTCAGCAGCACCTCCGGATCGACGTAAGGAGCGCCGACGACCTCGAACGGCGTGGTGGTCCCGCGCCCCTCCGACAAATTCGTCCCCTCCAACAGCACTTGTCCAGGATACAGCAGCGCTGACTCGAAACGCGGCAAATTGGGTGATGGTGGAATCCAAATACGATCGAGACTGTCAAACAACTCGGACCGCGACCAGCCTTGTAACGGCATTACCTCCAAGTCGGCTCCTATCTGAAGCTCGACGTTTACCAACTGCGCCAGCTCGCCGATGGTCAAGCCATGTCGCATGGGAATGCTCGCCAGGCCGACAAAGCTCGTCATGTCGCGATCCAGCAGCGGACCTTCCACTTGCCGCCCGCCCAACGGATTCGGATGATCCAAGAGCAAAACTCGCAGCCCCGCCGCGGCACACGCCTCCAAGCAATAAACGATCGTCCAGATGAAAGTGTAGACGCGAGTCCCGACATCTTGCAGGTCGATGACCAAGCAATCCAGGCCCGTCAGCATCTCGGGAGTTGGTCGGCGTGTGTCGCTGTACAGGCTGTGGATGGGCACGCCGAGACGTGCATGATGACTGTGCGGCGTTTCCAACATGTTGGCCTGACGGTCACCCCATAAGCCATGCTGAGGAGTGAACAACGCCGCCAATTGACCGGGATAAGCCTCGGCCAATAGGTCACACGCGTGTCGCAGGTCGCGATCGACCGACGCGCGATTCATCAACAATCCAATTCGCGCACCGTCTAACCGCGCGGGTCGCAGACGAACGACCTCTTCCAAGCCAAGCTGCATGTTCATTCATACATCAGAAACGGGGTGCGTCGGTCCAGAAAGGCGTTCAACTCCGCTTCGTAAATTCCCTCAATCTCGTCCAGCTCATTGCCAGCCAAGACTGCGTCGAGAGTCTGGGTATGGGACAGCAAACGATTGTAGGAGTCTGGCTTCCAATGGTCCGGAAACAATCGGCGTAATTCTCGCGCGAGCAACAAACCAGTTCGTAACGGATGAAACACACTGCGGTGAGTGACAAGGACATTGATACCGCCACACACTTCGCCCTCGAACTTGCTGGCCGTGGGCGTGAAACGAACGGGGACGAACCGCACACCGGGCAAACCCGCCGCGTTTAACTCGCCCGCCAGTTTGACTCCGTCCAGCCACGGAGCACCCACGACTTCAAAAGGTGTATCGGTGCCTCGCCCCACGGAAACATTCGTTGTTTCCAAGAGTCCAATCCCGGGATACAAGAGCGCCTGCGTCAGGCTGCGCATATTGGGGGAAGGGTTCACCCACATTAAACCAGTGGCATCAAAGAAGTCCGCGCGGCGCCAACCTTCCATGGTGATGATCTGCAAGTAGAGTCCCAGTTCGAGTTCCTGGTTGAACAGCCGCGCCAGCTCACCCGTCGTCAACCCATGTCGGACTGGCAGGCGATGATAGCCGACGAACGACTCGCTCCCCGGATCGAGCATCGGCCCTTGTACGGCAAGGCCACCGATCGGATTCGGTCGATCCAACACCACAAAGCGGATGCCGTGTTCGGCCGCCGCCCGCATCGCGCCTCCCATCGTCGAGATATAGGTGTAGAAACGCGTGCCGACGTCTTGAATGTCAAACACCAAGGTGTCGATGCCTTGCAAGCTTTCGGCGGTTGGCACTCGCGTCGCGCCGTACAGGCTGTGGACCGGCAAGCCCGTCACGGGGTCGCGCGTGTCATTGATCTTGGCCACATCTAATTGACCTGCAAAGCCATGTTCGGGACTGAACAACGCCACGAGTTCCACACCTTCCGCGGCATGTAGCAAGCTCGCCGTGCTTTCTCCCGCACGATTGATCCCGGTATGGTTGGTGATCAGCCCGACCTTCCGGCCTTGCAAGGGTTGAAAGGCGTCACGCTCGAGGATGTCGATCCCGGTTAGCACGGTACGTGGGGCTTCGGTGGGCGAGTCCAGAATGGCCGCGGCTGCAACCGTACCAATGCGTCCGGCCAACGGATTCACCAGGCCCTTGCCGTCCGGATGCAGGCGGTTACTGAGAAAGATGACGAACAATTCCAAATCGGGATCGACCCAGAATGTTGTTCCGGTGAAGCCCCCGTGTCCAAAGGCGCGCGAGGAAAACAAATCTCCGCGATTGGAAGAATAGCCCGTGCGTATGTCCCAGCCTCGCCCTCGCTGCCCGCTCGATACCTGCACCGGGCTCGTCATCAGCGCGATCGTTTCGGGCTGCAACACGCGCACTCCGCTATACTCCCCGCCGCGCCGCAGCATCTCCGCGAACCGCGCCAGATCCTTAGCCGTCGAGAACAACCCCGCATGTCCCGCGATCCCGCCCAAGAGATACGCCCGGGGGTCGTGGACTTCGCCCCGCATCCACTCGCCGTCGCGTTGTTCCGTCGGTGCCGCACGTTGACGCAGCTCCGGCGACGGCAGGTAAGTCGTTTCACTCATCCCCAGCGGTTGGAACAGCATCTCTTGTGAGTACTCGTGAACGTTCTTGCCGCTGATGCGTTTGACGAGCTCTGCCAACACGATGAAGCCGACGTCGGTGTAGACGAAACGCGTCCCCGGAGTGACATATGGCTTGAGTGCATAAATCTTCTGCATGGACACTTCCGGACCCTCCTGATAATCTTTCAGCGAATTGTCGGGGATCAATCCGCCTTGATGGACCAAAAGCTGCTCGACGGTAATCGCCTCCTTACCATTCGCCGCGAACTCGGGAATGTGTTTGGCAATCGGATCGTTCAACGCCAACAAGCCCTCTTCGACCAACCGCATGACGCTCGTCGCGGTGGCCACCGGCTTGGTAATCGACGCCATGTCAAACACCGTATCAGTGGTCATGGCGACCTGCTCAGGTTTCCGTTGACGGTCGCCATACGCTTTCAACAGCGCGATCTTGCCGCGTCGCCCCACCAGCACGACACAGCCCGGCATTTGTTCGCGTTGCAACCCGTCCTGCACGATTTCGTCGATCGCCGCCAATCGTTCCGCGACCATGCCCACGGCTTCGGGACGAACAAGCGGCAATTCGGGAGGAGCCGCCGCCAGGGGCAGCACGCCGCTCCACAGGTAAACCAACCAGCCAAAGCGCATGCGTGGACTCGACATGAGATCACTCCGAAGTCTGCGTAAACATAAGGGAAAACAGGTAGCCAAAAGTAAGCGTGGTCGTCGCACCGATCAGAGCATACCACGGCCAAGCCACGGTCGTCGCGAACTTGATATAGGTGAGCACCGCTAATCCACAACACATGCCAAACATCCCGCCGCGCTGTTGGACGCGGGTGGTGAAGGTGCCTAGACAGAAGATCCCCAAGAGAATTCCGGCCGTGAACCCCGCAATCGCCAACGCATCGTTCACCACACTGCGCGTGATGTAACTGGCTCCGATCCCGACCACGATCTGCACGACGCCAAAGACGACCGTCAGCAAACGACTGGTGGCGAGCAGATGACGGGGCGAAGGCGTGAAGCGACAGCACGGCTGATAGAGATCGTTGACGGCCGAGGCCGCGGACGAGTTCAAGGAACTGGAGAGCGTTGACATGGCCGCCGAGAAGACCGCCGCCAGCGTGATGCCAACCAGTCCGATCGGCATCCGCTGGACGATGAAGGTCGCGAACACTTCGTCGTTGCGTTCCAAAATCGTGCTTGGCGAGACGTGGGCATAAAAGCACGCTAGTCCAATTCCCAATAACAGGAACAAAGCGAACTGGGCCCACACCACCACACCGCTGAAAATCAACGCGCGACCGGCGTCCTGCGGCGTGCGAGCACACAAATACCTCTGCACCATCATCTGATCCGTGCCATGGGTGCCCAAAGTTAAAACGCACCCGCCGATCAGGCCCGACCAAAACGTAAACGGTTCGGTCAAGCTGAAGCGGAAATCGAACATTCGGAACTTGCCCTGTTCGCGCGCGAACGCGGTCAGCTCGGTCCAGCCTCCAGGCAGGGCGTTCAAGATGATCGCTCCCGCTAAAACGCCGCCGACGATGTAGACCACGAATTGAATGCAATCGTTCCAGACCACCGCCTTCATGCCGCCAAAGAAGGTGTAGACAATCGTGGCCAACCCAATCAACACAATGCACGTTGGCAAATTGATTCCCGCGACTTTCTCCAAGACGATCGCGGTCAGGAATAGCCGCAACCCGTCGCCGAGATTGCGTGTCACCAGAAACAAGATCGACGCCAACTGTTTCGTCGCGCCGCCGAAGCGACGGTCGAGCACTTCATAGGCCGTGAACAACTCGCCTTGAAAGTACTGTGGCAACAACACAAGCACGACGATGATTCGGCCCACCACGAATCCCATCGCGAGTTGCAGGAAACGCAGATCGCCGTCCACTGCATAGGCGATGCCGGGCACGCTCAAGAACGTCGCCGTGCTCGTTTCCGTCGCGACGATCGAGCCCAGGATGGCCCACCACGGCAGGTCGCGGCCTCCCAGCAAATAGCTCGACAGATTCTGTTGCCCACGTCCGATCCACAAACCAAACAACACGACGGCGCTCAAGTAGGCGACGATAATGCCAACGTCGATGGGATGGATGCTGAGGTTCACGAATGCGAGTCGTATCTTCGCAGGAACAGGGGAGCTGATAGAATCGACCATTGTGCTCCGCAAGTCGCTACAGGACAAGAATGATGATCGAACATTTGACGACCGAAGCGAGAAACTCGGCATCGACAGACATCGATACCCTGTCGTCGCTGGAAATCGTGCGGTTGATGAATGCCGAGGACGCTCGAGTCGCCTCGGCCGTGGGTGCGACGGCGGAGTCGATCGCCCAGGCCATTGACGCGATCGAACCGCGACTGCGGCAAGGCGGAAGGCTCATCTATCAGGGTGCCGGCACTTCCGGGCGACTTGGAGTGCTGGACGCCAGCGAGTGCCCGCCGACATTCAGCACGCCGCCGGAAATGGTCGTGGGTGTTATCGCGGGCGGCCCCGAGGCCCTGACCCGCGCGGTCGAAGGTGCGGAAGATCATCCGGAATTTGGTGCTCGCGATCTTCAGACTATTGGCGTTTCGGCTCAGGACGTGGTGGTGGGGATTGCTACTAGTGGACGCACACCTTATGTCCTGGGCGGATTGCGTTATGCTCGGCAGGTGGGTGCCGTGACCATCGGCTTGAGTTGCAACGCGGCCTCCGAATTGGAATCGGTCGCCGATCTGATGATCGTGCCCGTCGTCGGTCCCGAGGTGATCTGCGGTTCCACTCGACTCAAGGCTGGCACTGCGACCAAGCTGGTGTTGAACATGTTGACGACCGGCACCATGGTTCGATTGGGCAAGACCTATCAAAACCTCATGGTGGACTTGAAGGCGACCAACACGAAGCTCGTCTTACGCACGCGTCGCATGGTCACCGAATTGACGGGGCTGGACCCGGCCAGCGCGCAACGTTTGCTCGAAGCGTGTGGCGGCGAACTGAAAACGGCCATCGTCGCGCAGCTTGGCGGTGTCACTCCCGAAGTCGCTCGTCAACGCCTTACGAGAGCGAACGGTCATCTGCATCAAGCTCTTCACGATGACGGACGCCAAAGCTCATGACATCGGTCGATCTACTCCTGGGCGTGGATGGCGGCGGCACGAAGACCGAGGTTTGGCTGGCCCGGTGTGAACCTCAAGGCAAGTTCACGGTGATCGGCTGCGGAATTGCGGGGCCGTCGAATTCGCGAGCCATCGGCACCTCCCAGGCTCTGGCTAACCTGGATCAAGCCATCGACGCCGCCTTTGCCAGCGCTAAGGTAACTCGCGATCCGGTGGCCAGCGCCTGTTTGGGGCTCGCGGGTGTGGATCGTGTGGAAGATCGTCTGGCCGTCGAACGTTGGGCCGCCGAACGTTCGCTCGCCGCGCAGACCTTGGTCGTTCACGATGCGTTGCCGCTGCTCTATGCCGGCGCGATGACCGGATGTGGCGTCGCGTTGATTTCCGGTACGGGTTCCTTCGCCTTCGGTCGCAACACCGCGGGTGAGACGGCGCGATGCGGCGGTTGGGGCTATCTGTTTGGCGACGAGGGAAGTGCGTATGCGATTGCACTGGCTGGATTGCGGGCCGCCGCCCGCGCGGCCGATGGCCGTGGTCCGCAATCCATCCTGTGTGACGCCTTGGTCGCCCACCTGCGCCTATCCGAGCCCGCACAACTGATTGCGTCGATCTATGCCCCAGAAATGGACCGAGCCGCGCTGGCGGCACTGGCTCATGTGGTGATCGATGCGTGTCACCAGGGCGATCTTGTCGCCCAAGCCATCGTCGAGCAAGCCGCGCGCGATCTAGCTGAGTTAGCTGTAACCATTGTTCGCCGACTCGACTTCGACATGCCAGCCGTCCCGATCGCGTTGGCGGGCGGAGTGCTGCTGAACTGCGATCGCATCCGGGAGCGTGTCTGTGCCGAACTGGATGAGCATGGGCTAAACGTCGAACCAACATTGGTGCCCCAGCCGATCGTGGGTGCGTTGACGCTGGCACAAACCGTACGCACGTCGAGCCAGCCGGATTCCACCGCGTGATGTAGGTTCAACGTTCCAGGCCTGAAATGAAACGCGACGAGCCGGACACCAGGGTGCCCGGCTCGCGATTCATCTTCGACAGGTCGGACTCAGCCGTTCGCTGGTCTTAGACCTTTTCCGCGATGTTGATATACGCATGCACGTGCGGAGCGCCGCGGAAGTGCCAGACCAGCGAGGGACCTTCCAGTCGCCAGATGTCCCACACTTTGTCGTTTTCCAAGTCGCCTTGCTCATAGAAAGCCATGTGCAGCTTGTCGACTCCGCCGGCGGCCTTGACGATCGTCATCACTTCCTCGACATCTTCCGCACGGTAGGGCGAGAGCAAAGTTTTGATTGTGGCCTCGACCAGTTGCTTTTGATCGCTGGTCAGATCACCGACCGAAATGCCGGGGAAACTCCCCGCTTGACCTTGGACTTGAATGTCCGTCTCGCGAGGTGCTTTCGGCACCAGCGCCTGCTCGGATTGCTTGGGGTCCAACGCCTGAAACACCTCGTTGACTTGCTTCGTTTGGTAGTGATACATGTTGTCTTTGGGAGTTTCCTCCCCGTGCCCATAGATGATGGGCCCACCAAACGCCGCATGGTCAACGCTGTCACCATCGGCACGCAAAGTCAAATGGCGTCCCGTCAGTTCCCACTGGAACTTACCTTTGCCGGGTTCTCCAAAGATCGCAACACTGAACTCGCTCATCCCGCCGGCATCGTCGTTCATCTGCCGGAGCATGCGTTCATAGCCGTCTTCACTCGTGATATTGCGGACAATGGTATCGATCAAGGCACGCTGTTCCTTGGTGTAGAAATCATCGCCGATGATCGGTTTGGTGACGTGCCAGTTCGCGCTGACGCGGGTTCGCAAATCGTGCTCGAAAGGGAAGCAGATCGTCGACACCTGCTTTTCGCTCAGCGATTGGTAGAACTGCTGAACGGTGGTTTCGGCGGAACTTTGGGGAGTCGGAGCGGCGTGTGCGAAGCGACTATCAAACAGCAAGGGGCTAGCCGCACCGAGGATAGCAGCGCCTCCGACAGACTTCATAAAGCGACGTCGATCAACGCCGTGGCAATCGTCACAGCTTCGTGTGGGTTGGTCCTGTGCCATCGTCAGTCTCCTGAATGATTCAAACTCGTGGGAGAGGGAGCTGCCATGACGTGCGGCAGCCAAAAAGGTCCTGCACCAACATTGTGAGGCAAGTAGCGGCACTTTACCACTACTTGCCTCATGGTTTCTCAGCAAAACGACAATCCTACTCCTGGGAGGGACGTCGTGGCCGATCCGGTCGGCCTTCCCCATCCGGTCGACCTCTGCGTGCATCGGGACCGCCAGGGCCACCGCGAAGGCGAGCAAATCCTTCGGCCATCTTGGTCAACTCGTCCCGGTCGAGCTTGCCGTCTCCATCGGCATCGAACGACATAGCACGTTGGACAAACATTTCAGGACTGGGTGGACCAGCGAAACCAAGACGACCTTCGGGACCGCGACCTTCG
>JBGTHH010000032.1:0-3409 GCA_041746275.1 Pirellulaceae bacterium
GCAATGTAGATCATTTCGACCCGATCCGGGGCGTTGGCCTGCGGCTTGGACTTGTCGCTCTTATAGGGGACAATTTCTGCGTCTCCCTGGAGAAGAGCCGTGTTGCGCAATGTCATCAAGTCGGCTTCCAGCTTGCCGTCTAACTTTAGAGCCGGATCGACGGCGATTCCCAAATCCTTCAAGAGCCGATCAAAGGTCTTCTGCTTTTGACCCGCCGGGGTCACCGTCACGTCGTAGACGACCGCGAACTGGGGTGCCTGCTGGAGGAACACAGGGACGGGTCGCATGACGGGCAGCGGCGTAATCGGCTTGGTCGTCGGCTCCGGACGCATGATCACGGTCAAGACCAACACGGCGGCCAGCGTGGCCGCAGCGGCTAACAGGCTGCCCCATTCGCGTGGATTGCTCCCCCGAGGAGCTAAAGCAACAAGTTCTTTAGAGGGGGAATTCTTAGGTTCTTGAACTTCGGCAACGATTCGTGCGGAGAAATCCAGGGGAAGATGGAAGCTAGGCAGTGCCTGAAAATCAGCACGCAGCTCCTGCAACTCGTGCAAGAGTTGGCGGTGCTCAGCCGAATCGGCTAACCGGCTTTCGACCAGCTTCCGCTCGTCGCCAGTCAGCTCACCGTCGATGTAAGCACTGATCAGTTCTTCTGTTACATGATCCCGCATGAATATAACCTGGCGCATCAAAGCCAGCTTACGGAGTGCTACCGCAATCGTTTCTGTGACTCGCTTCGTTTGATGCGCTGCCGATCAAGTAAGTTCCCCAAACGTCGAAAATATCGGCATCTGACGGCCTTCCCGGCACGTCCAAGCCCTATCTTTTCTGAACTAATGGGCAATGTCAAACGAAATGCGCAATACCACCTATAGCGGGTGGCCCTTATCATCAAAGGCTCATCCGTTGAATATGGCCCGAATCGCCGCTTGCGTATCCCTGGTCATCGATCTAATGAGTGCCGCCCCCCAGAACGGTCGGACGATTCCAAGAACGATGCCAAGATGACCTGGGCAGCCAGCATATCTCGGCGTTTTTGACGCTGCTTGGCAGTCATCTTTCCCGCCGTCAGGAATTCATCGGCGGCGGCCGACGAGTAACGTTCGTCATGAAAGGCAACTGGCAAAAGTGTGGTTTCGGCCAGCCATTGGCCAAAAGCTCTGGCTTCGAGGGATTTGGCGCTTTCATCACCCGACATGTGGACGGGCAAGCCCACGACCAAGCCGACGATCGCTTCCTGCATAACGAGCTGTTGGAAGTAGGCAGCATCGAGAGCTAAGTTCCTGCGGGAGTAGTTCGCCAAAGGACTAGCCAGCCTCTGTTCCGCATCCGATACGGCGATACCGATCCGCTGCGTGCCGAAGTCGACTCCCGCCAAGCGACCCAAACTGGGTAGTACTTCACTCATTCGATGTCGTTCTCTGGGCGACCGCTGCGGGGATTGGCTGCCGCTCGTCTGCGGAGACAAGGTAGCCGTGCCAGAGAAAGCGTAACGTGTACTCACGCACGAGCGGGTCGTCCATGATCAATCCGTGCAATGCGGGGACGACGATGAAATCGTGGGCACCGGGCAACCGAGTCTCCTCGACGCTCACCACGAAATCATCGTCTCCGGCAAGCAGCGGATTATTGCCAGCAGCTTCTCCCTTGCCTCCCGCGATGATGGCAAACTCGCTGCTGGGCGTGGCCAGTCGAGGTTGCAGCGTCTCCCACTGGTTGGCTAACTCCCCGCCACTCTTGCCCCAAATGGCTTGAAAGATCCCGTTGTCGGCAAACTTGCGGGCGAACGCCGCGCCGTTATTCGGCGGTGCCAACATCACGATCCGCTTGATGCGTGGATCGGGAACTTGATCTTGATCGAGCTTGGTTTGATCACCGAGATAATGGCGGATCACCAGGTTGCCCAAGCTATGGGCGACGAAGTTGATTTCGGTCACCTCGGGTCCCAGATGCGCGACGACACTGGCCAACGAGTCGGCATGTTGTTGCAGTTCGTTGCGTGTGCTGGCGTAGGAGAAATTCAAGGCCGTGTATTCGCCGTGACGCTGCAGATATTCGCCGATCCCAGCCATCGACTGTCGCGAGCGAATCAGCCCATGCAGGACGACGACCACTTTGCCTTGCAACGGTGGCAGCTTGAGCTCTTGCTTGAACACTTCTAGCCGCTGGCGACAATGATCGAACGAACCCCAGGCGCGTCGATAATCCTGGTCGTCCAGCAAGCGATAATGAGTCGTCCACGTATGGCGTTGAATCCGCCAACCGTGGAAGATCAGTTCATCGGTCCAGAACTGCATTCCGCCGAAGGTCGGACCTTCCACATTGGCAGCGGGAGCTTCAGGTTCCTCGGCGCGGCCCGTACCGCTCCATGCCAACGTCGCGAGCAACATCCACATCAGCAGGATCGGTCTCATAGTTTGCCTCATAAATAATCCTCCCAGCCTCGTTCGCGAAGCAGTTCCACTACCCGGCGGATCGCTTCCTCATCCTGCTTTCGCGCGACCAGTGTGGCGTCGGGTGTGTGGACCACGATGCAATCTTCCATACCCAGCGTCACCACCAAATGGTCGTCGGACGATCGCACGATACAACCTCGGGAATTGACGGCGAGATGTCGACCGATCACCGTGTTGCCATCGCCATCGGTCCCACATTGGCGACTGAGCGATTGCCAGTTGCCCACATCATCCCAATCAAAGGGAGCCTCGATGACCACCACATCGTCATACCTCTCCATGACCGCGTAGTCGATCGACTTGCCCTGAATTCGCGTGAACTCCTGCGCTAAGGTGGCGGAGAACGACTCCGATCCGTAGGTCTCGGCGATCGTCCGCAGGTGCTGGTGCATCACGGGTTCGAACTCGGCTAACGCCGCCAGGATCGTCGCCGCTTTCCAGACGAAGATGCCGGAATTCCAATAGAAACCGCCTGCGGCCAGATACTGCGCCGCCACTTCGGCCACGGGCTTTTCACGAAACATCTTGACGGGATACGCCGCGATCTCGTCCCCAGATGCGTGCGCGTTCGGCAAGGCAGGTCCGCGCTCGATGTAGCCAAAACTTTCAGCGGGATAGGTCGGTCGGATGCCGAACGTCACAATCTGATGCGGGTTCCGTTCCACCAACGCGACCGCTTGTTCGATCGCTCCATGAAAGGCCTCGGTCGCGCGGATGACGTGATCGGCGGGCATCACGATCATCGTGGCGCTGGGGTCCCGATGCGCGATGATCGCCGCCGCCAAGCCGACACAGGGTGCGGTGTCGCGCTTACACGGCTCGCCAATCACCGCTTGAGGAGGAAGGTCGGGCAATTGCTCGCGGATCGGAGCGACCAACGATTGATTGGTCACGATCAGGACTCGCTCCGCGGGAATCAAGTCGGCAACGCGATCCACGGTCGCCTGAATCAT
>JBGTHH010000033.1:0-6018 GCA_041746275.1 Pirellulaceae bacterium
CGCGACGTACGGCGACCTGCAGCTCGTCTCCCACACGACGATCCAGCAATACGCGTTCAAAATCGAGGGCACGTTTGATCGGCGTTCCGGCGACTTGTGTGATCACATCACCGGGAAGGATACCCGCCTGGTCGCTCGCGCTGCCCGCCGTAACGGCCGTGATCAGGAACTCGCTCGTCTCCGAGTTCGACAGGGTCTTGCCCGTGAGACCATGTGTGGAACTCTTACGCACTTCGCCGGCCAGTAACCGGGCCGCCACATCCAAGGCGCGATCGATCGGAACGGCGAACCCAATGCCTTGAGCTCCCACACGAACCGCCACGTTGATACCGATCAAGTCGCCATCGATATTCAGCAGGGGGCCGCCCGAGTTGCCGGGATTGATGCTCGCATCCGTCTGAATCAGGTCGGCATATTCCTGCTGCTCGCCGACTTCGACCGTACGGTGCAGGGCGCTGATGATGCCGCGCGTGACGGTATGTTCGTATCCATATGCATTGCCAATGGCGATGACTTCCTCGCCGGTCATGAGATCACTTGACGTGCCGATGGTGATCGTCGGTAGCGGATGTTGCGCATCGATCTTGATGATGGCCAGATCGGTCTCCGGATCATTGGCCACGAGGCGGGCCAATAGGGTCTTGCCGTCGGAGGTCGAGACCTGCACATTCTTCACACCATCGACGACGTGAAAATTCGTGATGATATAACCCCGTTCGTCGATGACGATTCCCGTCCCCATGCCGTTGACTTGCTTGAAGGCTCCGACTTGATCGTCCGTGGGAACCGTCTTGCGACCGTGGATATTCACTACGGACGGCCTCGCACGTTGGACCGCCTGCACGATGGCGCTATGCCGGAGCGACGTGGCCGAGACCGGTTGAACGGCGACCAAGCAAGCAACCAGCATCACACCGGCTGTCAACCATCTGACGGATGAACGCCGGGAACAGAACGCGGGATCAGGCATACGTGGCTCGTCAATGTTGAAATGGACCGCCACGTCCGCCAACTGCGGGCCGAAACGGTGGAACTCGGGGCGCGGGCTACTCCAGTTCTTCGTGTCCGAAGGTTTAGATCGGCGACGGTGGCCCAAGACCTGTAGAAGCCCCCCGCGAGGGCGCAGCGTTAACCCAGGTTGCCTATACCGTGTCAGTCTGGGGCGTTTGACCAAAGAAGGCGAACCGATCGCCGAGATGCCCAAGTCGTAGTGGCGTCGGATACGCCCGTCGGTTGGTCGATCCGCAGCGATTTCTATTCGCCGAGTTGGCCCAGGCTCGCCAGGAATTCGCTCATCTCGCCCGCCGCATGGGCGTTTCCTTGCAGGCGAGCCTGCTCGATTCCCGCGCGCAGGACATCCCGCGCTTCGTCCCAGCGATTCTGCTTGGCCAAGTGTTGACCCGCCATGAAGAACGAAGGCACGTGCGGTGGCTGGTCCGCCATCAGACCACGCAGGAACGTCAAGCTACGCTCGTGCTCTCCCTCTTTCTCATACTCCATGGCGAGTGCGTAGCGGAGAAATTGGTCGTCCGGCTCGCTCACTAACATGGCCTCAAATTTCTCTCGACGGCTGGTCGCGCTCATGTGCTTATCTTCCTCGCTTCGCTCAGGGTTTGCGTGGATTGTAACACATCGCTGCAACTGCTAGCGGTGCTAGATCCGGATTATCCGATCCAATCCGCAAACTCGATTAAACCTACGCAATCGCTTCCGCCGATAATCCCTTCGCGCATGGAATGTATTACAGCCTTCCTAGGGATGGAACTATGACTCGTAGATTGATGACGACAGCGGCGGTGATCATTGGCTTTGGAGCCCTGGTCGCTCTGGTGCGGGCCCAAGATGGTACGACGCGTTCCGTCTTGCGATCCATCAACGACGCTAGTCAGGAACCGCGACTATCCAGTCCTCCTTCCTCGACGCGAGCGATCTCCAGCGAAAGCGGTATCCAATCCGGCACCTCACGATTCGGTGCTCTGGAATCCGAATCCGAATCCGAACCCGCGACCAGTCGTCGCAGCAGCTTGGCGGATCGGCTGAAGAGTGTGCGTGACTCAAACACATCGGTCCCCGAACCGAGCCGCACGATCGGTTCGGACTCGGAACAATCCATTAGCCCGATCGTTAGCAACCCCACTCGGCTCGACGCGCAGGTTCCAGGAACCGGCTCGTCGGGTTCCACCTTGGCAGCGCCTCGCATTGCGGATGAACGTGGTGGTTTTGGATTTCCCACATCGCAGCAGGTGGCACCGGATCAAAGTAGCGGCAATGCGACGAGTGGCAACTCGGCACGTCGAGTTTCTCGTTCTCCGATCCCTTCGGCACGGTCGGCGAATGAGGCCCCGAGTGAATCGACCTTAGGCCAGCCCGATGTCTTGCCGGAGAGCGTGCAGGCTCCCGCCTTTCGCCCGGCCAAACCCGAACCATCGCCCTCTGATCGGCGAGTGCCAGCGAACAATACGCTGTTCAGTAGCGTCGGTCCCATGATCCGAGTGGACACGGTCGGCCCGCCTGCCATCGCCATGGGCAAGTCGGCCGACTATCAAATCACCGTCACAAATTTGGGTCAGACGGCCGCTGCGGAGTTGTACGTGCGCGTTTCACTGCCGAACTGGATCGAAGTTGACGGCGCGGTAACCAGTGCGGGTACGACTCAGGTGCAGCCCGATAGTCCAGGCCAACAAAAGCTGGTCTGGACGATTGATCAAATTGCGCCGCAAGGCCAGCAGCAGTTGAAGCTCTCGGTGCGTCCCGACTCCAACCGGCCGTTTGATTTCCTGGTTGATTGGACGCTACGCCCCATCTCGAACGTGGCTCAAGTCGAAGTCCAGCAACCGCGATTGGAAATGGCCGTCTTTGGCCCGAAGGATATTCTGTTCGGCGACACGGCGACTTATACGATTCAACTGACCAATCCCGGCAATGGCGACGCCGAAAACGTCGCGTTGGAGTTCGCCTACGGCACCCGACGACTCGAAAAGAAACTGATCGGTCGTGTGGGCCCGGGAGAACAAAGCGAAATTAATGTCGAGTTAACGGCTCAACAAGCGGGATTGCTGCGTGTCGCGGCGATTGCCACGGCGGATGGTGGCCTGCGGGCCGAGGCCAACGAGGACGTCACGGTACGTCGCGCCGAATTGGAAGTCGCTGTGATCGGTTCGCCGCTGAAGTTCGCGGGCAGCCTGTCGACCTACAAGGTGCGTGTCAAGAATACGGGTAACGCCGCCGCGAACGGTGTGGTGGCCTCGATCATGTTGCCGCCGGGAGCGAAGCTGCTGACCGGTGCGGCGGGCGAGGAAGCGGGACAGCTCCAACAGGAAATCGGCACGCTCGTCCCTGGAGCCGAAAAGATCATCTCGGTGCAATGCCAATTGGCCACGCCAGGCGAGAACCGTATCGACGCGGTTGCCAAGAGTCCGTTGGGACTGGAAAGCTCCGGTTCGTTCACTACACGAGTCGAGGCCCTGGCCGATCTGAAGTTGACCGTAACCGATCCCAGTGGGCCTACCGCATTGGGTCAAGACGCGATCTACGAAATCCAAATCGTGAATCGAGGCACCAAGGCGGCCGAAGGTGTCCAAGTGGTCGCACAGTTCTCGGAGGGTGTCGAACCGATCGAAGCGAACGGCCATGGTGCCGATATTGTCACCGGTCAGGTGTTGTTCCATCCAATCGCTCGGGTCGAGCCCGGCAAGTCCTTGGTGTTGAAGATCGTCGCCAAGGGTGAGCTGCCCGGCAATCATCGCTTCCGAGCGGAACTGACTTGTACCGATCCGGACACTCGCTTGATCGCCGAGGAATCGACCTACTACTTCGGTGACGAGATGCCGAGTACGACCGCTCGTTCCACCGACGGCAAATCGACACGGTAGGCGTACCGACACGACGCGATATTTCATCTCGAATCTCCATTGCCCGCGTCACGGGCCAAGAATCACTTGGCGAGTGACGCGGGCTTGCTCGTTTTGCTAAGATAATCGCCTGTTGAATTCAGTTCGGATTCCGAACAGGAAGAATGTCGAACGCGGAATGGTGGCGGGAGAGTCGGTCATGCGGCGCGATACACAAGGCGAGGCGGTTGGACGCTCGATGAGCCGGCGTAGCCTGTTGCATTGGGCCGGTCGCGCTGGTGTCGGACTAAGTCTCAGCGGACTGTTGCGAGCCCAAGCCGCTGTCGCGGAAAGTGCCGTGACAACTCCGATGCAGCCGCGGATTCGATCGTGCATCGTCATTTTCTACTATGGCGGGCCGAGCCACCTCGAAACGTTCGATCTGAAACCCGAAGCACCGAGCGAAGTGCGAGGCGAGTTCCAGCCGATCTCGACCTCCGTCCCGGGCATCACGATCTCCGAGCACCTGCCTCTGACTGCCCAAGTCATGCATCATGTCGCCGTCATTCGCAGTATGCATCATGAAAATCGTCTGCACGATTCCGCATCCACGGAGACCTTAACGGGCCGCCAATCGCCTCAAGGGGATCGCGAGGAGTTCGCCCCCATCGCTCAGTTCTATCCGTGCCACGGAGCGACGTTGAGCTACCTGTGGCGGCAACGGAACCTGGACGTTTCCCATGCCGCACTTCCTTGGTTGTTTCACAATGTCGTCGATGTGCCGTGTCAGGGTGGGGGTTTTCTTGGTGCGGCCTATGATCCTCTGTTGATCCGTGGCAATTCGCAGTCGCTGGATTACAACTCCGAACTGTTTACACAACCGGCCGGTCTGAACCTGGGTCGACTCGCACAGCGACGCCAGTTGCTGGATCAAATGGAAACACCATCCAAACTCGACACGCTGCCGCAGTCGACGCAATTACGGACATTCTATCACAAGGCTCTGGAGCTGATGAAGTCGTCTGTGGTGCGCGAGGCTTTGGATATCGGTCGCGAACCGGCCAGTGTGCGCGAACGCTATGGTTTGCCTGCAGATCTGCCTCTGGCCGCCGTCGCTGGAGACATGGGCATTCGACAGAATTTGCGTGGGCAGAATTTCCTGTTAGCACGTCGCTTGGTCGAGGCCGGCGTCCCCTTCGTCAATGTGTACGATTTCAAACAGCAAGGACAGAACTGGGATGCACACGCCGATAACTTCAAACAGCACCGCGATCAGCTATTGCCGCCAGTCGATAAGGGATACAGCGCGCTCATCGAGGATTTGCATCAACGCGGGTTACTCGATTCGACGCTGGTCGTGGCGCTCGGCGAGTTTGGTCGAACTCCCAAGATCAATCAGAACGCGGGCCGCGACCATTGGCCGGACTGCTACAGCATTACTTTGGCGGGAGGCGGCGTGCGGGGCGGAACGATTTATGGTGCCAGCGATCGCTTGGGTGCTTACCCCAGCCAAGCCCCTGTCACTCCCGCCGATCTCGCCGCTACCATTTATTGGCGATTTGGTCTGAGTCCCGCCGCGGAGATTCACGACCCCACCGGCCGCCCACACCGCTTGGCGGATGGCCGCCCCCTCGAATCGCTCTTCGGTTGATCAGCCGCCAGCCAGTGCGCCAATGACTAGCAATGGCTCCCCGCCCGTCGCGACCGCGTCGGGCAACAACGCCTCGGGCGCTTGGTGCGAGAGATCCGCTTCACAGGCGAAAAAGCGAATGAACGGACGGCGCTGCCCCGTGACATGGTCGCGCAGCGTGCCTCGGAGCATAGGATAACACTGTTCTAGCGCATCAAGCACCGAGCCCAATGTGGCGGGAGCGTCGACGTCGAGTCGCACCTCGCCCTCGATCCGAGCCAGCCTGCGTAGATGATAGGGTAGTTCCACACGAATCATGGCAATCTTGTCATGGAAGTTTTTATCGGTCGACACGCAGGCAAATTGCTTTCGACTGTCGCAATCCAATTGGGAAGGAAGCCTGAGTTACAACGTCTGCACCTCGACCGAGACTACGGGGGGAAGATCGCGGACGATGGCTTTCCAGTTGTCGCCGCCATCGGGCGAAGCGTAGACCTGTCCGCCCGTGGTGCCAAAGTAAACGCCACAGGAATCGAGCGAGTCGACGGCCATGGCGTC
>JBGTHH010000034.1:0-12027 GCA_041746275.1 Pirellulaceae bacterium
GTTACGGTTGTGCGATCGATGGTTCCGTCATTACCCAGATCAAGTTCAATCGTCACTCCAGCCAATCCCGGTTCTCCACCGCCACGCGTGCCATCGCCGTTCAAGTCGTTGAACTTCGTTCCACTCAATGAAACGGTCGCGAAATTACCGAAGTCACGATTCGCGACATCCACACCGCTTTGCGTGGTGACGAGGTGTTCCACCGGCGTCGTGGGAACAAAGCCCGCCGGTACGACCTCGCGAATCAGATGCGTGCCCGGGCTCACGTCAGCAAAGCTATACGTTCCGTCGGGGCTGGTCACGGTCGTACGATCGATGGTTCCATCGTTTCCCAAATCGAGTTGAATCGTGACTCCACCCAATCCCGGTTCTCCGCCATCCCGGGTACCATCGCCGTTCAAGTCATTGAACTTGGTCCCGCTGATGGTGCTGCCAGGGGGAGGTGGTTCGACGTCAAAGGTGGCTTGAACGGAATTCGGCGGGGCCGCGATCGATTCCGCGTTTCCGATGCCGACGACCGCGTCGAGAGGAGCGGCGTCGGCGAATGACATGGAGCCAGCCAGGCTGACGACAAAGGGCGTGTCAGCCATCGAGCCAATGGCGGTGAACTGTAGGAGGCTGAAGGTCTGGGGGACTCCCTGGCCAATCTCCTCGCCAATGTTCAACGCCGGGAGCGCCGCTCCGCGAAGATTCACGAAGTTGTACCCCGGATCATTCGGATCGAAGACACCCGCATTCGGATCAAAAGTCTGGACCGCTCGTTGTATCGGAAAGTGATTCGTAACAAGCGGGTTTTGTACGTCAGTGGGGTCGGGGTCGCCGATAAACTGCCAAACGGTGGGATCATAGGAAAGACTGAGGGGCAAGCCGATGATGCCGGCGGGCGTGCCCTCGTTGCGAATATCTTGAACCGCGATCTCGACCCAGAACGTTTCCCCCACGGTGATGGTATCGTTCTTAGCCCCGCCCGGCAGTCCGCCGAGATCCTCGAGCAAACGAATATCGATCCCCAATTGTGCGGCGAGCTGCCGCGGGTCGAGCCGTTCGAAGATCAATCGCCTGCGAGGCTGATATCTAGATCGCGATCGTCGTGTGGGGCGCTGCGAGTCCCCTCGTTGCTGGTGCTTCCCATCCACGTCGTTGTTCCCCGGCTACCAGATCGTGTCTATGACACCGCCGAACCGGATGTTCAACGGCAATCCTCATTATGCACGGAGCCCGCGAGAAGGCAGCTTTCTGGTTTACAGAAAGTTTGCGGAAGCAGCGATTTTTTCCGTGTGTGAGGAAGCTTAGGGCGGGAAAATCGTCACAACCGCTCCGAGGCGAGCAGATCGAGGACTTTCAAGTTTAGGTCGATGTGGGCTACACGTTGGACCATGCCCAAATCTGGACGGCTTCCTTCGCAAGTTTCTGCGAGCGCTCGCGCACCGCCTTCATGTCCCAGCGCCCGGTATGCTCCTTGATCTGGCGAGCCAGCGCCGTCAACGGCGAATACCCGGCTTTCTTAGCTTCAAACGGATCTTGACCAGCAGCGCTGTTAGCTGGACCACTCAGCAGGCATAGATTGCCGATCGTGTTTACGACAATAGGTAGATAGTCGTCGTCAGCCTCGGCGTCCAGGTACTTCTTCCAGCGGTCATCGAGCGTTTGCGGAATCATGTGCTCGATGGTCGCGACCGTGCTGTAATCGGGTAGCTGACCGTAGCATTGCAGTTTTTTGTCGATTTCCATCAGGAGCATGCGAGAAAAGGCTAGGTCGTTTCTGCGGTAGGCGGTCTTATTGATTACCGCATCTTCGAATACCTCGTCCGACACCATTACATCGTGATGCCGGAATCGCTCTTGCATCACCTTGACGGGATTTGTCTCGTTGACGATTTTGCCCAGCAACGATGGAAACATCACGTCGTACTGTGTAGTGGCAAGCTCTGTCATTTTGCGACGGACGAGTAGAACAAGGGTCTCTCGAAGAATCGCTCGCGTCATGTCATCGCCAAGCGTCCCAGCTCCCTGTGCCCGCAGTACCGAAAGGATGAACGGCGTGCTGGTTTCCATTCGGGTATTGCCGATGGAAATTAGAAGCTTGTTGATGGCCTCGTTCTTGTGGGGATGAGCAAGTGGGTCAGTGATGGTGCGGTAGAGGGTAGTCCCCGCGAAGATGTCGGCCAAGTGCTGTTTTGCCGTGCCGGAGGTCAGGTTGTGATTTTTTCCTTTGAAGTGGACGTAGACTTTTCGGTGTTTGCCGACCATCTTGGTTTCGCCGATGGAGAATAAGTGGCGCAGGTAGTCCTCGAACCGGTCGTCGTTGTCCAGAATGCGGATTCCGGCGAGCCACTGGTTGTTGTGAAGCTCCTCGGCATTCTCCTTTGCCTCCATGATGGGACGGAACAGATAGTTGCACAGGAGTTCGCTGGCTGTCAGCGGCATGCCCTTGTCGTTCAGGCTTTCAAAGATGGCCTGGGCGTCGTCCTTTTGCTCATCGAGAGGAATCCAGACGATCTTGAGGCAACTCAAAAGCACTTGGGCCAGTTGCCATAAGGCTGGAACGTCCGAGAAATTGGCCTTCAACTTCTTGATCGCATATTTCTGGAAGGCATCGACGCCGTTCTTGCCAGGCACGTACAGCTGAAGGTCGGTTTGGAGACAGGGCGTCTTCGGGTTCGTATCGCTACCAAATGCGACGCGATAGGTCGGCAAGCGGTCGCCTTTCGAGGAAAATACCTTGAGCTTCAGATAATCGTCGGCCCCGTTTACGTCGTTGAAGATGTATTTCTTGAGCTCGTCCAAATATGCGTGGGCATCGCCGGACAGGTGCTTCTTGGCGCGAATTTGCTCACGAACGATGCCGAGCAGGAGGTAAATCGTCGTTATGCGTTGTTGCCCATCAATGACGAGGAACTCCTTCAATTCAGGCGTTCCGGTCTGCTCCATGACTACGATCGGGCCAAAAAAATGCTCGACTTGATCGATGGCGGAACCTCGCTCGATTTCCTCGATGATTTGTTCTTGGAGGTCGAGGAAGAGCTGGTCCCATTGCTTTTTCTCCCAGGCGTAACCACGCTGGAAGAAGGGAATCTTGAAGCGAACGGTACCGCTGAGCGTTTCCTTGAAAGTGCGGTTTTTTACGTGGTCGGTCGGCATTAACGTACTCGTGTTTCGAGGATCGCGGTTCGCTTTGAATTGGGGCGAACGAAGACGGCTATATAGCTTGTCGCGGAGTCTTCGGAGCAAAACCTAGTTGAATTGAGCTGTGGAGCACGCGGGGACACCGCTTCACGACATGCTTGCAGATTCTATCTAAGCGGATGCTGCGGTGCTAGGGTTTCCGCGTGGGGCGCGATCGCGCCGGTTTCGTTGGCCCTCGTGCTGGGCAGCGAGCGCTGCTACGGGAGTGAACGCTGAGCCTGGAGATTGCGGCATACCCGACGGCGCAGAACGTTGACGCGGGCCTCGCGGTGAGCGGACTGGCCGAATCTCACGGACAGGCTTTCTCGGTAGCCTATCGCGAACAGCTATCAGTTTCAGCAAACGAGTGTCGCGTGAAGGATGTGGTCGGAGACGCCGATCCCAATCACGCCGACCAGGTCTGACCTTGTGGCAGATTCTAGTGCTGGCGTCCGTGCGTTTGGGTTGCGATTTCACGTATGACCACTTGCAAGATCTGGCCGAGAACCACAGTAACTTGCGGCTCATCATGCAAGTCATGCAGGACTGGGAAGAACAGTCTTTCGACTTCCGCAGAATCCGCGACAACATCTGTCAGGTTCAGCCCGAAATGGTGGACTTCCCAACGGCGAGGTTTTAGACTGAGTGCCGGATGCTCGCCACTGAGCCATGGTTGCCGGCTCTGGCTTGCGATGTCGCGGTTTTCGATTTGGATAATCCGATGGACGGCCGAGCTTTGGTCATTGACGGTGTTCGAGTTCCCCGCTTCCTTTACGGAACCGCATGGAAGGAAGACGAGACTCAGCGGCTCGTCGAGCTGGCGATCCGTCAAGGATTTCGGGGAATCGATACCGCCAACCAGCGGCGTCATTACTACGAGGCTGCGGTCGGACAGGCGATTTCGGCATCGATCACCAGCGGTATTGTGAAACGAGATGACCTGTTCTTGCAAACCAAGTTCACCTTTCGTCACGGGCAGGATCATCGCCTGCCCTACGATGCCCAGGCCGCGATCGCGACTCAGGTGGAGCAGTCGTTCGCCAGTTCGCTGAAGCATCTGGGGACAGAACAGATCGACTCTTACCTTCTGCACGGACCTACCAGTTCCGTTGGGTTGACGTCTGACGACTGGACCGCTTGGCGGGCGATGGAAGCCATCCACGACAGCGGCCGTGCGCGGATCATAGGCGTGAGTAACTTTAACCTCGAACAACTCCGCTGTTTATGCCAGGACGCCCGCATTCAACCACGCTTTGTCCAAAACCGATGCTACGCTGCTCGGGGATGGGATCGTCAAGTTCGGAAATTCTGTGCCGACAACGAAATGGAATACCAGGGATTCTCGCTGCTGACCGCCAACCGCAAATCGCTGGCCTCTTCCGAACTAGCCCAAATCGCGAAACTCCACAGTCGAACCGTCCCGCAAATTGTCTTCCGGTTTGCAATGGACGTGGGCATGATACCATTGACCGGAACCACCAATGCCGAACACATGCAGACAGATCTCGATGTCTTCGATTTTAGCTTGACACCAACAGAAGTGGAGCGAATCGAAAGTTTGGAATCTTCGTGAGAGAGGGCTTTCAAGGCTTTACAGGCGAGAACATTTCGTTGGAACTAGCCAGTTGAGCGCTGCCTGTCGAACCAGGGCTATCAATCCGGGTCGCTACACGGACCACCGCTTTGAAGCGGGACGGAAACTGCCTCCTGTCGGTGACCGTCCACTGCCTGCTCGATGCCGTAATTGAGCCTTGGCAACGGCTTAACTAGCGACAGCGGTTTGCTTGCTTTGTGGGATTCGCATTTCGATTGCCTGGACTGTCCCCGCAAGGTTCTAACCCTGAAAGATTCCAACATTGGTGACTCTGTTCAGAAGGGTTTCAGTGATTGTTGGCGCTAGGGACTGACGCTGTCGGCACTCGTTTTAGCATGCAGATCGACACTTTGGGCACCGGACTCTTGCAACACGCCTTGCGCCGTCGCGACCTCTTGTGGATCACCGTTGACTACGATCAACACCGCGCCTTCAGTTACCTGCTTTTCGTATTCGGCGACGTGATCTTCACTGACTCCCCAACCCGCCATCGAACCTAAGAATCCGCCGACAATAGCGCCGGTGATCCCCATTGCCAGTGGACCGCCAATGAGCATCAACCCAATGCCGGGAATGGCAAGCAACGGTGCGCCTAACAGCAGACCGAACAATCCCCCCACACCAGCGCCCTTGGCGGCGTCAGACGCAGTATCGTCCCCATATTGCATGGTTTCGGTTTGCGGTGTTTGACCCTCCACGCTATGTGTAACTAGCGATACACAATCCGCTGGAATTTTCGCAGATTCCAACGCATTGAGAGCCTCTTTCGCGACCGTTAGCGAGTCGAAAACGGCCACCACGCATTGTTGATTCAATTGTTGGTTCATCAGATCTCCTCCGCGGATCGAAAAGCGTACCATGCTGGCACAATTGTGCAAATCGTGCGCCACCCCAGCCATAGTTGATCTGCAAGGAGATGGCCCTGAGATTTGGGCGAGCTCTTGTCTGCCTGTGGGGATTTTCGCTTCTCCAACGGCACATCTTGGGGTGTGCGCGCCGTGCATGTGAGCGTTGGCATGCGCAGATCGCGCTATTGTGGACGCCCCTCCTTGTTTGGACGCTCTACGACCCTCCAAAGTTGGTGACGGTTTTTCAAGCTTGATCGCTATTGGATGGTGCGGACGGAAGCACACTACTCGCGCAACGAGCACTGCGGCGACGCCAAAACCCACCATAGACACTTGGAAAGCTAGCCCCCACCAGATGAATTTTATCAGGTGCTACGGGACGATCTGTCGCGCAGGCCGCGTTTGCATGTCGCTTGGCACTTAAGTTGCTCAGTTTGTGAATCAAGGTAGCAATGTATTCATACGCCGTGATGAAACGCCTTTACGCTCGCTCCACGAGCTATAATGCCTGCCAATCAAAAGCTTGTTGTCCTGCTTATGACGGCTGGGGAGTTTTCAATCTCGTGGAGGGAACCATTGATCACCATATCCTTCACAACCATCATGTGACGGAGGCGGATAATCAGCTCCTTTGGGATCTGGTCTTCTTAACGTCCGGCATTAAGGCAACCGTATGCTGCACGTACTAACGCGAGTGCTGTTTTGGAGCGTCACTTATCTGTTGGTTGCACTGCTTCCACTGGGGGTGGCGATCCTTGGGGGTACACGGGAAGGACGCGGCTTTCTGATCGAGTTCGGCGTAGGACTTGGGTTGGTGGGATTTGCGATGATGGGAATTCAGTTCGTCACCACAGGCCGCTTTCCCTGGGTAGCACGGAACTTTGGCACCGATGCGAAACTTCAGTTTCACCGCGAAACGGGCATTTTGGCAGTGGTTTTTGTGCTTGCACATCCGCTCGTGCTGTTTGTGGCTCAGCCAAGTTATTTGGACTACCTTAACCCTCTGTCGAATCTTCCAAGAGCCGTGTTTTTGAGCGGAGCGACCGTCGCCATGGTTCTGCTTGTCGCTTTTGCTCTGTGGCGAGTGAGTTTGGGGATTAGCTACGAATGGTGGCGGCTGACGCATGGTCTTTTTGCCCTGGCAATCATCCTCGTGGGAACAGCACATGGGCTGCAGGTCGGTCACTACATTTCGGGCATTGCCAGACAGACGCTCTGGTTGGCAGCGGCCGGGATACCGGTCGGATTGTTGTTTTACACGCGCGTAGTCCGACCGCTTCGCATGTCTCGCTTGCCGTGGCGCGTTATCGCTGTGCGACCGGTTGGCGAGGACGTTATCGGTCTCACTCTGGAGCCAGAGGGTCATCCAGGATTGGCGTTTCGGGCGGGACAGTATGCTTGGCTGACCATGGGGCCAACGCCGTTCACCTTGCAGCAGCACCCATTTTCGTTTGCATCCAGCGACGAACATCCAGGGCTCGTCGAGTTCGCGATCAAGGAAACGGGCGATTTCACGAGGACCATTCGAGACTTCAAACCGGGTACAAGAGCATACTTGGAGGGGCCCTACGGAGGCTTTACGTTTGACCCAACCGCCAAAGGAGCCGTGTTCGTGGTCGGCGGTATTGGGATTACACCCGTACTCAGCATACTTCGAAGTTGCCGAGACCGGAGGGATGGGCGTCCGTTGCTGCTCATTAATGCAAATATCCAGTGGGAGACGATTGCCTTTCGGGAAGAGCTGGACATGCTGACCACGGATCTTGACTTAAAGATCGTGCATGTTCTGGAGACGCCGCCGGACGAATGGGACGGTGAGGCGGGCCGAATCGACGCGGACTTCCTGAAGCGGCACTTGTCGGGAATGCGAGGGAAGGACTTCCAATACTTTGTTTGCGGTCCAACGGCAATGTTGGATGTCGTCGACCGCGCGCTCGTGGACCAAGGCGTGCCATATTGGCGCCTGGTCTCCGAACGATTTGATCTTGTCTAGTCGGGAGGCAATCGCGATGAGTCACCTTTGGGCGAGGCGCTTGGCGTATCTGCTCGGCATAGTTCTGCTGGCCGGTGTTGCGCTATTCGGCTGGATGCAAAGCGGCTGAGCAAGCTGTCATCGAGAGGATGCACTATGAGGTGGCTGTATCATTAAAGGTTCGCTTCCCTTCGCCGCAATCCTAAGCGTGGCGGCGTTTCATCCGTCGCGGCGGCAATCTTCCTTGAGCCGAGTCATTCCAGCAATCGAGCGAGCATGAACGACGTCGAATGGCGCTTTGAGCGAGGTATAGTCCAACTGGTCTTTCGCGTTGTCCACAGCCGCCCTGAGGGCCTTGACTTCGGCGCGCTTGGCGTCGAGATCCTCCAGGCGCGACCCCTTGAGGCCGATGCTCAGATCTTCTTTGGCCTCCGTGACCTGTGCGGCGGTCTGGTCCCGTCGCACCAGGGGCGCGTCGAATTCCGCCTTGCTGACAGCCTTCTCTGGCAACAACGCTTCGCTCCGCAGATGGTCTGCCGCCGCCTTCCGAGACTCGGCCTCGGCCCGCATCAAAACCGCTTTGAGTTGCTCGACCTCCTCCGGGCGGGCTCCATGCAACATTGCCAACAGGTTCGCCTGAGCCGCACTCAGGTTCCCTTCGGCGCTATCCAAGGCGGTCTGGAAGTCTCTGGGATCGATCGCCACGACGATTTCACCCTTCTTCACTGGTCTCCCGACGTCCACCGGCAACGAGACGAGTGGCCCTGACACGCGGAACGAGAGATCCACTTCACGCCCGGCCTTGGCCCTGCCAGGGAACTCTCGGCCCAGGATGGCCTTCAAGTCTCCCGCCTTGATGGCCCGAACTGGCCGGATCACCTCCGGTTTGGTGGCCGCGTTCCGGCACCCCAGGCACATCAGCGCGACAAGCCCACATGCCATGCACAGGATTGTTTTCATAGCTTCCATCCCTTCTTTCCTTCGTGCCCTTCAGCGGTGTTGGCCTGCTTGATGGGACTGGTTCAATGGATGACATCGGCGACGTGAACGGCCAGCCCTTCTTCACGATGGAACTTGTTGAAGGCGGGAGTTTGGCCGAAGCACTCCAGGGAACTCCGCAACCAGCTCGCCGAGCGGTCGCACTTGTTGCGATATTGGCCGACGCGATCCACGCAGCCCATCAATGCGGGATCGTGCATCGCGATCTCAAGCCGGGAAATGTGCTGCTCACCACAGACGGCACGCCCAAGGTGACCGACTTTGGCCTGGCTTGGCGGGTGGCAGGCGGCGCGGATTTGACGCTCAGCAGCGTGTCAGCGGGTACTCCCAGCTACATGTCCCCTTGCCAGGCGCGAGGTGATAAGTCCGTCATGGGGCCTGCCACGGACATCTGGGCGTTGTATATGACCTGCTGACGGGCCGGCCGCCACGCTGCACTTGGTTGTGAATGAAGAGCCTGTGCCGCCGCGACGGCTCAACCCGCGGGTGCCGCGCGAGCTGCAAACCATTTGCCTGATGTGTCAATGATCGGCTCGAACTTGTTGGCGGTGCCAGAATGAATAGCGGCAAGACACACTGATACTCGCTTGTGCCACCTCAAGTTTGTGCCAGCGTTGCAAGTGTTCACCCACAGTGGTGATTCCATCGTAAACGTGTGTCGTCGGCAATTTCCCACTGCACGAGCCAGGACGAGCTTAGGACCGCTCGATCAAGGAGTGTCCGAAAGTCGTGGATCGCTCCGCGATCCAGCGTTGGTTCGCGGAGCGAACCACGACACTTATTTTTCGAGCGATCCTTACGGACGACGGCTCGGATTCACTTCAGCCACAGCCTCGGCGGTCCGGCGATTGATTTCTTCCGTGAGTTCGTCGTTGATGCGAATCAACTCGTCATTGAGTTGCGAGTTGGTGCGATACAAGCGGCTAAGCGCCGCGCGGGTGTTGTTCAGCAACGTCGTTAATTGGCCCAGGTATTGTGTGATCTGATCGCGTTCATAGACGAACTTCGCGAGATCCTGTTGCAGCTTGTCACGCTCCTGCGTGCGGTAGGCGATCAAGGCTTGCGTCCGAGTATTCGTGACCGTCTGCTCTTGAATATTGCGATCCAAGCGATCGAAGTCTTGGCGTATCTGCACCATTTGCAGATGGGTCGAGCGGAACTGATATTCGTAATCGTTGAGCGATCGCACATAAATCGGCTCGATCCGCTCACAGACGCCGCGGCTAATCAGATCATCGGCGTCGCTTTGCGGAAACACACCGACGGCTCCCTTCTTGAACTTCGCAACATCGCCGCGTTGCAACAAGGGAATCTCGGCGCGACCGCGATCGAACCAGTCCTGACTTCCCTCGACACCACCGAGCGTGGCATCGCTATCGACGACTTCGGTGTGATCTTGCGTGAAGCGGACTTTGACCCATGTCTTCTCCGGTGGGTCGGTGTCGGCGGCCCGTTTGCCATCGCGCAGGTACGAATCGAGGACATTTGGCGGCAGAAGTTTGCCGAGGAAATCCGGATCCATCTCGCCAAAGACTGGCTCAACATCCGCGTTCTGATTGAGATCCACGCTCCGATCTTGATTCTTGGCAAAGAAGGCGTGGCCATCGATGGGCATGATTTCGTACAGCGTCCACGTTTGTCCGCCGGCTTGTAGACGCTGTTGCTGCACAGTATCCAAGGGCAACGTCGGACGAAGCGAGACGGACGTGTTCGTGACCGCGACTGCCGAAAACTCGCCCAGATAAAATTGCGGCAACTTCGCTCCCACGGGCAGCGCCAGTTCGGGCGGCGCGTCGGCTTCGGTAAAGGCGTAGAGAATCATCTTCTCCACCATCTGATTCGCCTCCGCAGCCACATCGGCCGTGCCCTGTGGCACCGTACTGACAGCCACCGTGCCATCGGCTTGCGGCTGTCCCTGGGGAGTGCATTCGCGCCAGACTCGCCCGCGATCAAAGATCAAGCGAGAAAACTTTTCGTTCTGCTCGCGGAGGGAAGTCGTGGACTGATCGACTTCGGCGAGATTGCCAAACATCAACTGTTCGTATTCCGTCTGGGCCTTCTCGGCGGCTTTGCGATTCTCTAACTCGCGAGTTCGCCAGGCCGCATGCGTCTTGTAGGTCATCGCGACGTAGCAACACGAGGCAATCGATGCCCCAAACACAAAGAACGTGCAGACCACGTGGAACCAACGCCATGTCTTGGTGAACATGTACGTCAGGAACAGGAAGAAGAGAACGAGTAAGGCACCAAGGGCCTGATAGATGACCGGGTTGTCCATGAAACTAAAACAGCCGCTTCAGGTGAGAAAAAGGATAGTGCGCAAGGGCTTGCAGTTTCGGAACCGTGCCGACGGGCTACCGATCGATAATAAGCTGGATAATTTGGAGTGTCAACTTCAAGGAGCTTTGCTTTGCCGTCGTAACCTTCCACCCGACTGGAGCTTGCGGCCATTCATTCAGGATGATCGATGCAACCCATATAATCGCTCAAGTCGCCACGCCGAGTTCCCCGAGAATAAGAAGAGAGGACAGTCTCGAAGTCGGTGGGGAGGGTCTGGATCGAACTCCGGACAATACCACTGACGACTGGCAGGGGAACTCTCGATGCAAGTAACAAGGCGGTCGCTGGGCGCGCTGGCGGGTATTCTGATGCTCTGCGTGGGGATCTCGGGCTGCCATCGTGCTTACTACCGTGAACAGGCGGACGTGGATGCGTATGACATTATTCGGGAAAAGGCTTCGAGTCCCCATTGGGAACTGCCGCGCGACACGATCGAAATCGACCCGCGATCGCGCATGTTCGACCCTTTCGATCGTGATCGTCCCCCCATGCCACCCGATGATCCGACCTCCCACCAGTTGATGCACTATATCGACCACAAGAAGGGGTATCCCTGGTGGCATGCCAATGGGGATACCGACGCCGTGGATAACCCCGCTTGGACGGCGTTTCTCCCGATGGATGAAAATGGCGTGCTCAACCTGACGGCCGAACAAGCTTACCAACTCGCCTTACTGCATTCCCGAGACTACCAGCAGCAATTCGAGACACTGTACCTATCCGCATTGGACGTCAGTGCCGAACGGTTCCGGTTCGATACGCAGTTTTTCGGTGGTTATCAGACGACCGCCGACTTTACCGAAGACAGTAGCCTGCTGACAGCCAGCACGTTCACGACCGAAACGGGCCGCGTGGGCCTGCCGGGCGGTGGCGTATCCGTGCCGCGCGGACCTGCCTCTTTGACCGCCCGTCGTGGTTTTGCCACCGGTGCCGATCTGGTCGTGGGCATGGCGAATTCGTTGGTCTGGAATTTTGACGGCACGAATACGTTTACACCGACGACGTTATTCCACGTAGGGTTCATCCAGCCACTGCTACGGCGCGCGGGCCGCGATCGTATCTTGGAACAGTTGACGCTCTCCGAGCGTACTGTGTTGGCAAACGTGCGC
>JBGTHH010000035.1:0-2605 GCA_041746275.1 Pirellulaceae bacterium
TTTGCAGCCACTTCATCTTCCTGGACCTCGAAGCCTTTGAAGCCGAGTTGGAGGAGGGAACCTTGCCCAAACGCATCGTGCGTTTGCTGGACGAGAAACAACAGGCACGAAAGCCATGAGACACTTGCTGGATCTGGGCGAGTCCCTGACCGAATGGATGCAGGAACAGGGTCATCCGGTTTACCGTGCCGCACAACTCCGGCAGTGGTTGTATGAACGTCGCGCGATCGATTTCGAACAGATGACCAACCTGCCCAAACCGTTGCGCACGGATTTGACAAGTGCCTTTCGAATCTGGTCGTCGAACATCGCGAAACACTTGCAGGCAGCCGACGGCACGGAGAAGCTGCTGTTGGAGTTGGAAGACGGCGGCAAGATCGAATGCGTGCTGTTGCGCGAGGAAGCTCGACGTTCCATTTGTATTAGCTCCCAAGTCGGCTGCGCCATGGGTTGTGTGTTCTGTGCGAGCGGGCTCGATGGGGTCGATCGCAACTTGACGACCGGCGAGATCATCGAGCAGATGCTGCGACTCGCGCGCCTGTTGCCTAACGACGAGCGACTGAGCCATATCGTCGTGATGGGGATGGGCGAGCAGCTGGCCAATTTGGATCGACTGCTGCCCGCTTTGGAAATGGCGAGCCGCCCCGACGGACTAGGCATCAGCCCGCGGCGCATCACCATCTCGACCGTCGGACTGCCTCCCGCCATGCGACGACTGACCGAGAAGTGTCCCCGCTATAACTTGGCGGTCTCGTTACACGCTCCGAACGACGAACTGCGAAACCAACTGGTGCCGGTGAATCGGCAAACCGGGCTCGGCGATATCCTGACCGAAGCGGACCGCTACTTTGAAGCGTCGGGGCGAAGGCTGACGTTCGAATATGTGCTATTGGGAGGTGTGAACGACGCGCCCGAGCAGGCTCAGCAGTTAGCGGCATTGCTGCGCGGCCGCGCGGCGTTGTTGAATGTGATTCCCTACAACCCCGTCGCCGGTTTGCCGTATCGCACTCCCTCGTCGACCGCGCAGCGACAGTTCCGCGAGACATTGGAACAGGCGGGGCTCAATATTCAATTCCGTCAACGCAAGGGCGACGCCATCAATGCCGCTTGCGGGCAGTTGCGGCGGCTGACACCGACGATCGTGCCGCTCAAGGCATAATTACACCGCGCAAAAGTGGCGAAGTCGCGTGAGGCCGGTTGGCATGTTAGAATCGCGACCATCGCGGCGGGCTCGATCCCAGCCGCTGACCCCACCCCGTTCGCAGCTCGCCACAAGGAGTTTCTCATGTTTCGCTCGGCTCTCGTTGGACTATTCCTCCTCGCTACGTCGTCGATCGCACTAGCCGAAGACGCCCGGCAAATCCGTATCGGCATCATCGGACTCGACACGTCCCACTGCATCGCCTTTACCAAGGTCTTGAACAATCCCAATGCCCCACCGGAATTAGCCAACTGCCCGGTCGTCGCCGTGTATCCGAAAGGGAGTCCTGACATCGCCTCCAGTGTTAGCCGCGTGCCTGGCTACACCAAAGAGATTCAGGAACTTGGCGTGGACGTGGTCGACACGATTGACGAGCTGTTGACGCGTGTTGATGCCGTGCTGTTGGAGACGAACGATGGCCGACCGCATTTGGAACAAGTCCGCCCCGTGTTGAAGGCTGGCAAACCGGTCTTCATCGACAAACCGATCGCCGGTTCGTTGAAGGATGCCGTGACGATCTTTCGTGAAGCAAAGGCCGCAGGCGTGCCAGTTTTCTCCTCGTCGTCGCTACGTTACGGCAAGAACACGCAAGCCGTTCGCCAAGGCTCGCTCGGTCGCATCACGCGCTGCGAAACCCACAGCCCCGCTAGTATCGAGCCGACGCATCCCGACCTGTTTTGGTACGGTATCCACGGAGTCGAGTCGCTCTTTACCGTGATGGGCACCGGCTGCCAATCGGTGACGCGCACCTCCGAGGACAATAAGATCGTCGTTACCGGCAAGTGGACCGATGGCCGCGTCGGCATCTTCCGCGAGGGATCCGGCTACGGTGGCACCGCCGTTGGTGACAAGGGTGAAGGACCCGTGGGCGAGTCGAGTGGCTACGGTCCGTTGGTGGTCGAGATTGTCAAATTCTTTCGCACGGGCAAGCCACCCGTCAGCGCCGAGGAGACGCTCGAAATCTATGCCTTCATGGAAGCGGCCGATGAGAGCAAGCGTCAAGGCGGTGCCGAGGTCACCCTGCAAAGCGTGATGCAAACGGCTCAAGCCCAATAGTCGGATGCGCGAGCTCCGGCGAGTTCCCTCGCCGGAGTGTTCGCGGGACGTGTCCTTCTTTCCAACACGAGATGCCTAAAATGCCACCTCATGCACTTTGGACGATGGGATTGCTCTGGACGGTCATCGCGCCGGTCAATGCCGAAACCTTTGATGTGGTCGTGTATGGAGGCACCTCGGCCGGCGTGGCAGCCGCTGTCCAGGTTCAGCGGATGGGCAAGTCGGTCGTAGTGATCGAGCCCGGCCAACATCTCGGGGGCCTGACCAGCGGCGGTTTGGGAATGACCGACAGCGGGAATAAGGCGGTGATTGGCGGCATCGCGCGCGAGTTCTATCAGCGGGTTCGCC
>JBGTHH010000036.1:0-3800 GCA_041746275.1 Pirellulaceae bacterium
CGCACAGGCTTATGACGGCGGCGAGTTGGTGTTTCGCTCCGACTATCGGACGCCCCCTGCGGAGCTGAAGCTCGAACCGAGCGAACAGATGTTCTGGGTGCCGGTCGATAGCCGATCGTTTGTCCCGTCGCTGGTGAATCCCGGTGATCGCATCACGTTCGTCGTCCCGGTCTCGCCAGGCCAAACGCCACGTCCGGTCGAACCGGGCAGCGACGTTGCCGCCGCGGATCAATTCGCCGACGGATTGTCCGTGGCTACCGAAGAGATTGGTCCGTTCCGAATCAAGTCGCTGGGCGACCGCTTGGGAAGTCTGGAAGTTATGAAAGCGACACGTCGCGCCCCGATTCAAGAGCGGCAAATCGGCATTGTGATCGACACCCTGAAGCCGGAAGAAGTCGAACGCTCGAAGCGACTGCGGGAGCGACTAGTCACCGGGGATTATCGAAATATCGGCGTGATCTTGCACGCGAGGAAGTAGTGCCAAGCCCGCTTATGAAAGTCTGGTTCAACAAAGTCAACGAGAGTCGCCGCGCGATGGTCGAGCTCGACGCCACCGAGCTCTGCATCGGTCGCGATGCCGCTAACGACGTAGTGCTCAAAAGCCCGCTGGTGTCGCGGCGCCATGCCGTGGTGCGCCGCGTTCCTGGTGCCTCGCAATTGGAACTCGAAAACGTGGGCGTCAACAGTTGCGTTGTGGGCGAGACGGAAGTGTTGGGCGGCGAACGAGTCACGTTCGAGCCCAGCGTCAAGATTCGCATCTGGCCCTACACCTTGAGCTTCGATACGGATCAGACGCACGTGATCGGTCGCGCGGAGCTCGAAGCTCACCTGCGTACCATCGTCGCCGACCTCGAGTTGCGGATTCACAAAAAACTGCTCGAACGCCTCGACCTGTACGACATGGAGTCCGCGCGCGGAAGCAGTACCGACAATATTCTCCTGCTGGAGAATAACATCGAGGATGTCTGTCGCGAATTGCATCTGTTCAGCGCGGACAACGACGGACTGATCGAGGAGATTACCGGCCTCAGCCTGCGCGACCACACGATCAATCAATTGATCATGGAAACGGGCGACGACGAGATCTTTGATCTGGCCGCGTTAACCTCCAACGAATTCGATGTGCCGGCGACGTTGGTGCCCGAACGCGAGACCGAACTGCACAGTCTCCTGCAATTCGCACGGGAACAGTTGCATTTGGAAGAACTGCCCGATATCAGCACCAAGATTCATCGCGTCGAGGAGCGGTTCTACGAAGTCTTTCACCAATTGCGACCGCATCTGCATCAGGAACTGCGTAAGTACATCGTGCTCCGGACGCTTAAAAAGGAACTCAAGGATATCGTCTTCGGCTTCGGACCGCTGCAAGATCTGCTGCGCGCGCCCACCATTTCGGAGATCATGGTCGTGCGCAGCGATCAGATCTATGTGGAACGCGATGGCATTATCGAGAAGTCGGGACGGCGTTTCATTTCCGAGAAGGTGACTGAGTCGATTATTGAACGGATTGTGGCTCAAGTCGGTCGGCGCATCGACAAGAGCCAGCCGTTGGTCGACGCCCGATTGCCCGACGGCTCGCGCGTGAACGCGATCATTCCGCCACTCGCGGTGTTCGGGCCCTGTTTGACGATTCGCAAGTTCCCAATCCAGCGGCTCAAGATGGACGACTTGATCGACTTCGGCAGCATTACGAAGGCGGCCGCCACATTCATCCGCGCGGCGGTGATCGATCATCGCAGCATCCTCATCAGTGGAGGGACGGGCTCGGGCAAGACCACCATGTTGAATGTCCTGAGCAGTTTCATTCCGTATAAGGAACGCGTCGTCTCGATCGAGGACACGTGCGAACTGCGGATGCACCAAGAGCATGTCGTGGCCCTGGAAAGTAAACCCGCGAACGTGGAAGGCGTGGGAGCTTATACGATTCGCGACCTGGTACGCAACGCCTTGCGTATGCGGCCCGATCGCATCGTCGTGGGCGAGTGCCGTGGTGGCGAGGCGTTGGACATGATCCAGGCCATGAACACGGGTCACGCTGGCTCGATGACAACGGTTCACGCTAATAGCGCGGCCGAAGTCATCGAGCGTCTGGAGTTGCTGATGTTGATGGGTGCCGAACTGCCGATCAGCTCGATCCATCGCCAGATCGCCTCGGCGATCGACATCATCGTCCACATCGATCGACTGCCAACGGGGAAACGCGTGGTCAGTCAGGTCGCGGAAGTGACCGGCGTTCACCCGCAGACCACCGACGTCATGCTGACCGACATTTTCAATCGCCGCGACGGGCAACAACTGCGTCCCACGGGATACATGCCGTCGTTTGTGGATGCCTTAGTACAGCAGAATCTGTTGGAGTTGGAGTTTTTGTACGGCAAATGACTCGCCGCCACAGTCGTCGTCCGACGGAATTAACATGAACGCCATCCTGGTTAGCTCGATTACGGGACTTTGCATCGCGGGGATGACCGTGGCCAATGTGGGCAACTACGCGATCGCGATCGATGCCGTGGAGGCCGATTTGGCGGATCGGCTACGGGCGTTGCGGTTCTCGTCGCGGTTTCTGCGGCGGTGGATCAACACGTGGCTAGGGATTGTGGTAACCGTGTGTCTGATCATGGGCGTGGGCCTCGATGCGTGGGCTCTGGGATTGCCCCTCGCGGTGCTCATGGCGGCCGGGCCGTGGTATCTCGTCCGCCGCGCGGCGCAGGCACGGCGGGCGAAGATCGAGGACCAACTCGCCGATGCCTTAGTCATGTTCTCGGCCGCGATTCGCGCGGGCTTGTCGATTCCGCAGTCGCTCGAACTGTTGGCCTTGGAAACGCCCAAACCCATCAGCCAGGAGTTCCATCAGATTGTCGGCGAATACAAGCTCGGGCAGCCGCTGGAAAAGACTCTCACCGAAGCGAAGGAACGCTTGCGCAGCGAAAACTTCGTGCTGTTCGCCGCCGCCCTATTGGCCAGCCGCGAGAGTGGCGGGCGGCTGAACGAAACGGTGGAACGCATTTCACACTCGGTGGTCGAGCTACAACGATTGGAACGCAAAGTTGTCTCCGAAACCGCGCAGGCTCGCAAGTCGGCGGTCTATATGGCGATCGTCCCCGTGCTGCTGTTGGTCGTGTATGCCTTTATCGATCCCGAGAACACCGAGCGACTGTTCACGACGCTGCCCGGGCAGATCATCCTGTCCGTGGCTTTCGTGCTGAATGTGGTGGCGTATTTGTGGGCCTTGAAGATCTTGAAGGCGGATATTTGAGATGCCGTACTTGTTCGCTCAGATGGAACTATTGGCCACCGCCGGATCATTGGCGTTGGGAGCCGCCGTCGCGGTATTTGCGTGGTGGGTGGTAGCCGCTTTGACCACGGACGACTTGGTACAAGACAGCGAATGGCGGTACGACGTGAGCCGCATCAATGCTTTGCGCCGATTGGACCCGCTCTTCCGCTTGTTTCAGCCGGTGATTCAGGTCTTCGCCAAATTGAATCGAGCGGCCTTTCGAGGTGCCTTGCCGGAAATTCAACGCGAGATCCAAGCCGCTGGACTGCCGCGCTTTTGGCTGCCCGAAGAGTATGTCGGACGCTGCCAGTTGCTGGCGCTGCTGATGTTCCCGGCTTATGCCTACGCGTGCCTGATGTTCATGGGTGGTGCGGGAATCGTGACGGCCTTGGCGCTGACCGGAGTGACCGCTTGGCTGCTGCGCCGTCGCTTGTCCACGCAAGCCGCGCAACGGCTGGTCGCCATCAAAAGGCGACTCCCCTTCTTCCTCGATCTCATGACGTTGCTGATGGAAGCCGGGGCG
>JBGTHH010000037.1:0-4649 GCA_041746275.1 Pirellulaceae bacterium
TTGGATTGTAATTGCTAGTAAAAGTAATGCAATTAAAAAGCGATTTAACCCCTTTAACCGGCTTGTTTTCGACAACGGCTGACGAGCTGGTTCGACTAGCTCAACCTGACCAAGCCCAGTACGGCAATCCACCATAACGAGCTAGTATTTGTGGGTGTCGCCTTCTCTTGCTGGATGCGATTCATCCCTCACAGACGCTCGCCCGACTCGGTCCCACCAAACGAACAACTAATTCCTGAGGTATCAACTTGCTGTGTTCGACGCGGAATCGCGCGGGTTGGTTCCCCTGCCGGTTCAAGGAGCTGATCCGAGCGTGCATTCACACGGGAGTTTCCACACCTTTGGTTGCTTGGCCAATCGCCGCTTGACGCTTCCGCTTTCCGCGACCTAGGATTGACGCATCGTCGGATGGTCAGCCCCCTTTTCGGACAGGTTCTTAGGTAAGTGCAACTCATGGAGAGAACAAACGTTGCGATCGTCGGGATGGGGACGGTGGGAACCGGCGTCGCCCGTCTCCTGCTTGACCACGGCGATCGAACCGCTCGTCATGCGGGACGAACACTATGGCTCAAACGGGTGGTAGTTCAACATGTCGATAAGCCACGCGAGGTCGATTTGCCAGAGGGATTGCTGACCAGTGACCTCAGCTTAGTCCTCGACGATCCCGAAATCACCGTTGCCGCCCACCTGATCGGTGGGATTGAACCAGCACGCACCGTGATGATTCGGTTGTTAGAGAGCGGGAAGGATATCGTCACTGCGAACAAGGCGTTGCTCGCCGAGCATGGTCCCGAATTGTTTGATCGCGCCCGAGAGCTCGGGCGTTCGATTGCCTTCGAGGCATCGGTGGCTGGCGGCGTTCCCATCATTACCAATATCAGCCAATGCTTGTCGGCGAATCAAATCCAGTCACTGCGGGGCATTCTGAATGGGACCAGCAATTTCATCTTGTCGCAGATGGAAGAGCGTGGGGTTGCCTATGGGTATGCTGTCCGCGAGGCGCAGGCACGCGGTTTTGCCGAGGCCGATCCGACGATGGATGTCGACGGAAGTGATGCGGCCCAAAAACTCGCGATTCTGGCGCATCTGGCCTTCGGTGCGCGGGTCCATTGGTCGGATATCCCGCGAGTTGGCATCGATACCCTCGATCCCGCGGATATCCAGTACGCCCGCGAGTTAGGTTATCGCATCAAGTTACTGGCCATTGCCCACTTGAATCACGGTTTGGAATTACACGTCTCGCCGACCTTGGTGAAGATCGGGCAACCGTTAGCGGAAGTCCGTGGAGCTTACAACGCCGTCAGCGTGGTCGGTGATGCCGTGGGCCGCGTCTTCTTCCACGGCCTGGGAGCCGGGCAAATGCCGACAGCTTCCGCCGTAGTCGCCGATCTGATTGACACGGCGGTGGGACGCACGCAACTCACCTTCCGCACACTGCAACTCTGGTCGCAGCGCGAGGCGCTGGTCTCGCTCAGCGATCACGCGGATGTCCCCGGTCGATTCTATTTGCGTTTCACGGTCGACGATGATCCTGGCGTTCTCGCGAAAATCACGGGAGCCATCGGACGGCATCACATCTCGATTGCGTCGGTGATCCAGCATGAAGCCGAACAGGAGGGTGATCGGCAAGTCGTCCCGCTGGTCATTATGACGCACACCGCAGCGGAAGGAGCCGCAGCCGCCGCCATGGCGGAGATCGATGCCCTACCATGTTCGCGTCAGCCAAGTGTGCGAATGCGAGTTCTCGATTAGGCCGGTCAAAGTTGGCTGCCAACGCATCGAAAAGGAGACGCTGTCCCGGACGAATCCGCTCGATAGGTTGTGACGGAGCAGTTGACCCTCCCTGGCTCGACACGAGTGTAAATAATCCGAACAGCAAGCTCGCACACAGGGCCAGGACGCCGATCCAACGAGTCCTTGTAGAATCGCCGGACGATTTCGATAGACGGTGGGCCGTGTGCGTGAAGGATTGCTGTCCCGCCTCGACCGTCTAAACGATCTTTTCACCCGTTCGCATTTGAACTGGTTCTCGCGATGGTCGCCGTTGATCATCCTGACGCCAAGATTTCGCTAATATCGGCGACTGGCACACCGCTCCACGCCTGTCGCTTTGAACCAAGCACCTGGACGATAACGCCCGCGCCTGTATTCCGGGCCAATCGAAGCAGGTCGCGCCCATCCATCTCGACGAAGACCGACCCTGGTTCGTGTTGGTGAAGCCATGCCACATCTGCCAGAACTAACAACATGTCTTCTCCCATGGGAGATTTCGCTGTTGGAATTCGCAAGTCGCATTCAGCAATTGTCACGTAATCCCCGCTAGGAACTGATCCCAATTCGCGTGGCACTCGAATTCCTACCCGGTCTCGCAGCAAGCATTTGTAAAACGCCCATTTGTTTTCCTCACTCGAGGAATCGGCAAGACGAATCACTTGTTTTGCAAGTTCCGAACTCATGTCGTTCGACCTGTCCTTCGTCATCGCACGCACTGCTTCTACGAATGCCCCGGGCGGCTTATAATTGTGAGCTACCACGTAATGCCCGATTAGCGCAGGTGCGACATAAGTGCAACCTGGACCTGCGACATGAATCTCGCCGTTTCCTGTTTCGGCATTATCCTTCGTACAGAAGGGACAAACGTGATATCCACGCGATTTGCGAATCGGTTGACTGCACAGGGTCGATAAACTTTCACAAAACTCCCACGGTACGGTTCCCTTTGCGAAACCGAATTCATTACTGAGCCACCCGACAGCAACTAGATTATTACCATCTTCCTCCACTCGACTCTTGTACCGACAAAGGTCTTTGATGAACATTATGACGCCTTATGGAGTTTACTTCGGAACGCATTCCAAACACGCGGACCACTTCACTTTTCCTTGTTTCGGCCGCAGAAATGATTGCAAGTTATACGGTCTAGTTACCGTCGTGGGATTACTTCCTTTTTCCTAAGATTTCCTAATTTTCGCATATCAATGCAAGAAGTCACGGCGGATACCCTCTAATCCAGACGCTGGGAGCTCAAATCCAACAGTCCATCCAGGATTCAACACCATCCCAACGTGAGGAGCCATTCGCTTTAGTAATTCGCTTCCTCTGATTGCGAGGCAGTACGGATTCTGTTGTGAAGGTCTCAAGGTTCTTTCCAATGAAGTGAAGACGGCTAAATAGACTTCGCCGCTTCTCTCATAGTGAATGAGATTGAAGGAAGTTCCTATAACTTCTTCATTGCTCAGCACAAATACTTCTGACTTCAGCATTTGTACTATGAAGGAGGCGAATGAGATCTTCCCGTTCTGTGAATTAATCAACGATGCCTCTAGCTGGTTATGCGGTTCAAAGATGGATTGCAGCTCAAGTCGCCTAGTCACCGTTTCCTTACCATAAATCGTCGCTGCATCAGCCTCTGAAATCGTGTCAACGTATCTCTCGTATTGTTCCCAAAAGGTGTTACACTTGTCGCAAAAGTGCAATGACGCATGGCGTTCATCACTCACGCCTAACTTTTTGAGTTCACCTCCAGTAAGCCATGTGCCCCGACACATTTCACACCCTTTTGTGTCCCACACCTCCATCTTAGAACCTCTTTTCAATGATCCACTCGCCATAGGAATCGAGCTTAAAGAGAACGGAGCCATTCGGTCCGGCGACTCCTGGTGTTACGAATTCTCGCCTTGGATTCACGAGATATGCACCACCACTCGTCACTTGTCTGCCGATTGCAAACATCATTCAACACTTAGCGCAAGGTCTTGAAAAGCAAGTGCGTCACGTATGTTCCCAAGAACTTGCTTCTGCTTATCCTCATTGATGGGTCTACCATCGTCCCAGCGAGTCAATGCGTCTGGGCTTAAAAGTACCGCGTACTTACCACAGCCAACGATCCCATTTTCGATCTCGAAGGTTATGACATTACTTTCTTCGCGATAAGTCATCGTAAATCGATCTTCTCGTTGTAGCTCGAAGCCACTCGATCCACGCACGCCCTGTTTGTTAAGCCATGTGAATGTCATATTGCTCACTTCAGCCCTATTCTTGGCTTCAGGTTTAGAATGTTGATTCCCCAGACTGCAGGGCTGCTCAATGTAGTGCATCGCATCATCGGAATCGAGTTCGTCCAGCGCCAGACCCACTCCCCGATTCGCCAGCGAAGCCCGCTGACGATTCTCCAAGGCATCCATACATCTCGCCCACACGCGTACTTGGATGTCCCCTGTTTCCCACCCCCTCGAATTAAAGCGTCATCTTGTCCTCGTACGGCTTCGCAAATTGTAGGCTTGCCCTCTGGCCCTCGGACTCGATTGTCATGAGTGCCACCAACGTGCTCAAGTGAGGTTTTGTGAGTTAGTTTAGCTGGGGCATGGAATCTCTGAGGATTAGCCAATACCCTCCCCATCAAGTATCTTCTGCGTCTCAAGTCTTAGTCGGGCTTCGTCATATTCGTACTCTTCACGATCATCGTTGGGATTGTACATGTCGATCACGCAGAAGATAGACGAGAGCTTCTCGCTCGTAATCGCATCATCTTCCAGCGTCACTCCGGCATCACGTTCGCCTCTCCACGCCTCAACGTAGGCGTCGACGAACTCCGCCACGGGCGTATCTCCTTGCAGAAATGTCTTGACTGAATCAAGTAATTGTTTACT
>JBGTHH010000038.1:0-6396 GCA_041746275.1 Pirellulaceae bacterium
TTTCAGCAAGTATCGCCCGCTGTCCTTTGTAATTGACTCGATCCGGCCAATCCCAATATCCTCGATCGCAATCTCGTGATAACCCCGCAAGTATCGCAGGAAGTCCAGAACATTCTTGGGGTCTGGACTGTGGTTTCGACCGGGAATGGCGTCCATGTGCTGACGAATGGATTGTTCTCGAGCGAGGCTTTGGAATTCATAGGAGAGACGGCCGATAGCGTATACGAGTTCCGGAGAAGAACTCTGGCATCCGCAGCCGCAGCCCGAGGCTTGGACTTGGGGGATTTGCCGCACAGCGGGGACGCTTACTTCGGATGTCTCATGGAATTCGGTTTTGTACATCGCATCAGTACCTCGTATTAGGGCTTCGATCACTCCGGAGACATTCAGTCTTCCCGAGAGTAGTCGTGAACAATCACTGGTGGGTTGAATTTGGCAATTGATCGTGCTTTGAAGAATTGCGCCGCGCAGCTTGCTGGGACTGGGAAGCTGTTCGGTCTTGATGACTTCGCTGAGCACGAGTCCCGCAATACCACTGACGATGGGCGTGGCGAAGCTCGTTCCTGTGTGCTGTGAAACGCGGCCGTGCAACGACGCGCCGAGGATGTGCTCGCCGGGAGCGAGAACTCCGTGCTCCTGATAGGCGTCGCCCCAGTTACTGAAGGGCAGTGGCTCGCCTTGAAGGCTCATCGCGCCGACCGCCAGGACCGATGGTAGAGCGCCGGGGATATGGATGCAGGGACATCCGTCGTTTCCGGCGGCGGCGACAATGATCGCTTTCCCTTCACATTCTTTGATGGCTGTCAGCAAGTCGTCGAGAGCGGCTCCGTCGTTCGTGAACTCGCCGGCACTGATGTTGATGATGTTCGCGCCAAAATGCAGAGCCGTGCGGATCGCCGTCGCCAAACGCACTTGGCTGCAAGGTTGGAGGGAACCATCCTCTGCGTAGTCGAAGATCGGTATGCAAAGCCCACGGCAGCGCGGGGCGATACCTTTCACCGAACTATGGTGCTGGCCGAAGATGATGCTGGTGACATGCGTGCCGTGATCCGAAAGATATCCGCCGCTGCTCGTGACCCCCGTGATTGGTATCTGAGTCAAAGCAGCGCCCCGAAAGACCGGATGCGACAGATCGACGGGGCCATCCAGCACGGCGATGCAGATGCGGGGATCCCCGAGTGTTTGCGACCATAGTTCGCGCAGGCCGGCGATGCTCGCTATATCCGTTGCGGGCTGCTCGACGGCAGGGACGGGGCCGCAGTTCGGAAGAATAGGAGGAGCGGTCAACACGATGGGGCGGTGCTAAATCAAGGATTCAAGTGACTGTCACGTGACAAGCGCAAACACGTCCTGCTGCCCCAAGAGACGTTCCCCAACTATAGTTCCCGAACGTGGTGTTTTCTATATTTTCCTTTCATCCTCGGAAAAATGATTGTTGGGATACGGATCGCGCCAGGCGCAAGGAATAAATGGCCAGTGTCACTTGCGGTGCGAACTTCGCTGTAAGTCGTTGAGCCACAACGTCATCGGTGTGTGCATTCGATGGCGACAACACACCACCACGGTCGACATTTACCACACGCGGTGGTCGGTGAGGCATGTGGACTGCGGTGACTTGTCACCGCTTTTTCGCGACGGAGTCGCTTTCCGTACCAGATGCCCCAAGAAAGTGGCTTCGCCACAGACCAAAGCGGTGACAAGTCACCGCAGTCCAAAAGTGTCATTGCTTCCCGCGTCAAGTATTGGTCTGACGTTTACACCCATGTATCGGCTGCTCAGTCCGCATTCGCCTCCAAGGCGGTCAGGACTGCGAAATTCAGACGCACAAGCTCGAGTCGCCCGGGTGCATCGAGCAGCATACGCGACTTGGCCTGTTCGTAACGATTACGAGCGGCGTCGGCATCGCCGGTTTGGTTCCGTGCTCGCAAGGCCAGGGCGAGCCAGAAATCGTGGGTCGTGCCGCCACGCGGTTCGAGTTGATCAACCGCACGCAACGTTTCAATGGCCTGATCCAACTCGCCGGCTCGGAAGTAAGCACTGCCCAGCGTCGCTGCATAGCGAGGATTCGAGGGTGCTTGACGCGTGGCTTGCAACGCCAGCTCTACCGCTCGCGCGCCATCGGTCAACGTCGAATCTTGTCCTTGGACTAACAGACGAGCGAAGGCATGTAAGTACTCGGGTTCCGCTGGCAGCTCCTCCCGCAGGTCGATCGCGCGTTCAAAGTAATCCCGGGCCTTCTGCTTTTCATCCGCTTCCGAATAAGAGTCCGCCAAGTACGCATACGTCCAGGCCAATCCATTCAGATAGGCCGCGTGAGTCGGATCGGTGTCAAGCAGACTCGTGAAGGCGTCGGCAGCAGCCAACAAGGTGGTGCGCGCGATGTCCGGCTCGTCCATCTTGCCGTACAGCACGCCGAGCGCGCTGCGACAGGCAGCGAGTTGCATCTGGTAGGGCGCGGCGAACTCGGGATCTTCGGCGATCAACGCTTCATACTTCTCCAACGCGGATTGCAGGTGCAGCACCCCCATCTCGTCCTGCCCGAGATCACTCAACACACGGCCCAGCGTCGCTTGCCCCAACGCCCATTGCTCATGGTAGCCTGCCAACGGCGGTTGCGTTTTCAAGAGTGCTTCCGTCTCGGCGATTCCGCGTTCCACCCATGCTTGGGCTTCCCGGTTATCGCCCACGGCATAGCGAACCGCCGCCAAATCAATCGCGGCCAGAGCCAAGCGTTCGCGATATAGCGGAACATCCGGTCGGCTGTCAATCAGCAACTCGAAGTCTTGCACCGCCAACTCGTAGCTGCGTCGCTCCTGTTGATCGAGCCCTCGTGTGCGTTGCGCCGCGGCCAAATTCAACCGCGTGGTTGCCAACTCCTCCAGGTACGGCGGATGATCCGGATGCATTTCAGCCAACTCGGTATAGATCGTCACAGCCTCGTCGATGGGCTCGATCGCCTCGGAATTCCGCCCCAGCTTGATCAGCACATTGCCGACGTTCAACCGCGCCATCGCCAGCCCGGCTCGGAAACGCGGATCGTCATGTCGCTGGGCCAAATCTCGAAACTGCGCAACCGCCTCGGACAACACGCGGAGCGATTCTTCTCCGGCATTACGTCGGCTGAGCAGCAATGCCTGGTTCACTAGAGTTCCGGCTTGAGCATGCAGATAGTTCGGATCTTGCGAGGCGGCGAGCAAGCTCGCGTACTCGCCAAGCGCGGCGTCAAAGAATTGCCCAGCCGCATATAAATCACTTGCCTCGAGCTGGAGCGAGCCCAATTTGGTGTAGGCATTGGCCAGTTGGAATCGTGCGTTGAGCAAACTGGGAGCGACGTCCAACTGTTGATTCAGACGCGTCGCCGCGGTGCGATAAGCCTGCTCGGCCAGCTCGCGTTTGCCCAACCCGCGAAAGACATCACCGAGTCGGAGCACGGCGCGGGCGGCTTCGACCTGCAACTCCGGATCGGTCGGCACTTCCGCGGCGTATTGCTCGTAACGCTCGACCGCTTGCTGAAGCAGTTCCTCGCGCAAGGCTTGCATGCCTGGAAAGTATGCCAAAACGTCGCTCACACCGGTCATCATCGTATCGATTGCGTGCCGCGCTTGATCGAGCCGCTGGGCGGCGACAGTGTTGGCCTGCTGCTCCGCGATCAGCGCCTGCTCGGCCCGTTGTTTGGCGAGCCGCTCGTTTCGCCGCGCTCGTTCGACAACCACAACGGCCGCGATCGCGACCAGCGTGACGATCACCGTCGTCGTGGCGATGGCTTGAGCCCAGGTCCGATGCTGCCGCAGCCAACGTCCGCACCGGGTGGACCACGGTTCGTGATACGCCGAGACGGGTTCATCCGCGAGCCAGCACCGGATGTCGTCGGCCAACTCACAAACTTTGCCGTAACGATCTGGGCGCTGCTTCGCCATCGCCTTGGCGCAGATGGCGTCCAAGGCCGGGTCGATGCGAGCATCGAGAGCGCGGGCGTGCGGTGTCGGTTCGTTCAGGATGTGGAAACGGACCTCTTGCGTCGTCGAGCCTTGATGCGGATGATTGCCGGTCAGAATGGCAAACAGAATCGCTCCCAGGCCGTAGACATCGGTGCGAACATCGATCAAGTCGAGTCGCCCCGCCGCTTGCTCGGGCGCCATATAGGGAAGTGTCCCGAGAATAGAGCCTTGTTGTGTGGCGTCGATCTCCGCGTCGCCGGTCACGGAGATCGGACCACCGCTCAGCAGATGATCATCCACCTCGTCGGCCGGTTGATCGATCATCTTGGCCAGTCCCCAATCGAGGACGATCACTTCGCCGAACGCGCCGACCATGACGTTACTCGGTTTCAGATCACGATGCAGAACGCCGCGCGCGTGGGCGAATCCTAACGCGTTACAGATGGCCAGGAACGCCTCGAGCAGCGCACGCAGCTCCAGTGTCGTGGCCGTTCCCGCGCGGCGTTTACGATGATAGGCATCAATGGCATTGCGAAACGTGTCTCCGCGAACGAATCGCATCGTGTAGAACACGCGGGAGTCGGTGGTGTCCCGCGACAGCTCATAGACCGGCACAATGTTCGGATGTTCCAACTGGCTCGTGATCTGAGCTTCTTTCGAAAACCGTTTGAGGTCCAACGGGCTTTGCAGTTTGTCGGGGCGAATCTCCTTGAGTGCGACGTGTCGATTCAACCGTAGGTCGAGTGCCTGCCAAACTCGTCCGAGTCCACCTTCGCCGTGCATCTTGGTCAGCGAATAGCGGGAGCGTTCCTCCGCCTGGGAATAGTTCACCGTCTCCATCTGCGCGTAACCATCGGCCTGAGGTTTCGCCGGCGAATACAATTCCGTATCGACTCGATCCGCGGCACCGTGGATGGGCTGGCTGAGCGACGCGGTTACTTCCGAACCAGGCGCGGGAGCAGTGTTTGGCGGCTCACGGTGAATGTCGTGCGTCGCTTCGGACACGAGCACCTTCCGCGCATCACCGCCGTGGGACGACAGCTTGCGCTCGACCAGTCGCTCAACTTCCTCGGCGGCATGTGCGTCCATCCAGCCGTGTTCAACCAAGATCGTGGCGAGTGACTTGTGCCTAGCGACGGACCAAGCGGCACAAGCCTCGGTGAAGCTGCCGACATCGATGTACTCGAGTTGCAGGGCCGCGATACCGAAGAGCAAGTTGCGATCCGAGTCCACAGGGCCGTTCCACTGAGAAACCGAGGAAGCCGATCGCGGCGAGTTGACCGCGCCGCGGCGATGGGTGGTGATTATATCGTATACTTGTCGTCGTTGGCTGTTGGATGCGACTTTACATGTCCCAGGAATCGCGAGCTCAAGCATGAAAGACCCCGGCAATCCCCGCGGCTCGATGGAGCGTCACGACCCCGCCGTAGCGTCTCCATCCGTGGACCTATTGCCAAGCCTGTTGGCCGTGGTGCGCGTGGGCTGCCTGTTGGGCATCAGCCTCCTGCTGGCGATTGGCGTCTATTATTCGCTCGTCGTCTTTGGTCAACTCACCACATTGGTCCGCCAACCCGACAGCGCCGACGAGTCGTTGAATCAGGTTGCCGAGATGATTCAGGCTGACCGACTGTCGTTCTCACCTCAGCCCGGCGAGCGAATAGAACCGGGGCGATTGGTGGCGTTTTTCTGCCTGTTCATGTTGTACGGTTTATGGGCCTGGCTGCCAGTGCAGATTGTCTACGTTTGCGGCCGCGTGCTACTGGCGGGCTTCAGCCAGCCTAAGCCGACTCCGCCGACGGCTGATGCGACGAAGACGCCTAATTGAGTCAGGGCCGGGGCACGACGAGGCTAGAGCCGCAGGCCGTGCACTTGACCTTCTTGCCCGCTAAGTCGCGCGTGGCGACAAATTGCTGACCACAGGCACACTTCACTTCAATCTGCGGGATGACCACTTGGGAACCGCCAGGGACCGCGACAGTAATCGGGCGGGAGCACATCGGGCACTTGACGACCTTTCCCGCCAAATCCTCGCGAGCCATGAAGCGCTGGCCGCAATGTAAGCAAGACGTGTCGATTTGCTTCGGGCCGGGCAAGGCCACTGGGTTGCTACAGCGAGGACAGCGCACCGTCTTACCAGCCATCTCCTTCTTGGCCACCAAGCGTTGCCCGCAGTTACAGGTCGCGGAAATGTTCGTCGTGTTCAGCTTCAGCCCGGCATCGGTATCGGTCCCCGACTTTTTCGGAGCCGACTTCGGCATCGTCGTCTCCGGCTGGACTTTCTTCTCTTCCTCCGGCTTGGACTTGAGATACTCCATCAAGTCATTTGCGAGAGCCAGCATCGAGGAATAGCGATCCTTCGGCTTCTTGGCGATCGCCTTCATGCAGATCTCGGCCAATCGCGGACTCATGTCGGGCCGATACTTTAAGGGATTAGTCGGCTCCTTCGACAGAATCTGAC
>JBGTHH010000039.1:0-5549 GCA_041746275.1 Pirellulaceae bacterium
GCACGAGTGTAGGTCCGTCTCTCCGAGACAGACACCCGTGACTTGGTTTCGACTTGGTCGCGACTTCTCGAGCTGAGGTGAGTGACACGATGCGGGAGCCTCCAAGGCAGTGCGGTCCCAGGCGGGAGCCTGGGACCGAGGGATTCTCTCGTTCCCCAGGCTCTGCCTGGGAACGCACGGCTCCCCAGGCTTCTGCTTGCCCAACCCGCACGAGTGTAGGTCCGTCTCTCCGAGACAGACACCCGTGACTTGGTTGCGACTTGGTTGCGACTTCTCGCACTGAAGTGAGTGACATGAGGCCGGAGCCTCCAAGGCAGTGCGGTCCCAGGCGGGAGCCTGGGACCGAGTGAAGCACGGGCCTTGGCAAGCTCGTATAATGCTGCGATTCGCGAGTCCTGCTTGTCCCGGTTGATCTCGATGCAGCCCGTTCCTGAATTACGCATCCGTGCGATCCATGATGTTCATCCGCAGCCGACGGGTGACTATGTGTTGTATTGGATGATTGCGTTCCGACGCGGCGAGTCGAACTACAGCCTACAACGCGCGATCGAGTGGGCTCGTGAGCTGGACAAGCCGCTGGTGATCTTCGAGGCGCTGCGATGTGGCTACCGCTGGGCCAGCGATCGAATTCACCAATTCGTCATCCAAGGCATGGCGGATAACGCGGCGCATTTCGCTGGCCGACCGGTCCATTATTACCCTTACCTCGAACCCGAGCCGGGCGCGGGCAAGGGGCTGCTCGAAGCCTTGGCCCAACGCGCGAGCGTGGTCGTGAGCGACGATTTTCCTTGTTTCTTTCTGCCGCACATGATTCAATCCGCGGCGAAGCAGATTCCCACGCGTTTCGAGTTGGTCGACTCGAACGGCTTGCTGCCAATGCGTGCCGCGAACAAGGTCTTCGCGCGGGCTTTCGACTTCCGCCGCTTTTTGCAAAAGAACCTGCGCCCGCATCTCGATGACTTTCCCGAACCCGATCCGCTTGACGGCGTGAAACTGCCGCGATTGAATCGACTTCCCAGCACGATCCTTGAGACGTGGCCCGCCGCCGATCCGGCCGTGCTGGCGAAAGACGCGAGTCGGTTGGCTAGATTTCCGATCGATCATCACGTAGGAGTCGTACCGACGCGGGGCGGAGCGCGGGCCGCACGACGAACGCTACGACAATTCCTCGACCAGCGACTGCCCGAATATGCCACCGCTCGGAATCAGCCCGAACAGGAAGTCACCAGTGGCTTGTCGCCCTACTTGCACTTCGGCCACATGTCGGTCCATGAGGTCTTTACTGAGACGACGTTGCGTGCCGATTGGTCACGTCGGCAACTTAGCAACAAGGCCGATGGCAGTTCGACGGGTTGGTGGGGGGCTAGCGAGGAACTCGAATCGTTCCTTGACGAGCTGATCACGTGGCGCGAGATAGGCTACAACATGTGCTCACAGCGAAGTGATTACGATCGCTACGAATCGCTCCCCGATTGGGCTCAGACGACGCTGGCCGAACACGCGCGCGATCCTCGGCCGAACGTCTACGAGCTGGCGCAGTTCGAAGCCGCCGAAACTAAAGATGCCTTGTGGAACGCAGCACAGCGTCAACTCGTCCGCGAGGGACGCATGCACAATTACTTGCGGATGTTGTGGGGCAAGAAGATCCTCGAGTGGACGGCCAGTCCCCGCGCGGCGCTCGACATTATGCTCGAGCTGAACAATAAGTACGCGTTGGACGGTCGTAATCCGAATTCGTACAGCGGCATCTTCTGGGTACTCGGTCGTTACGATCGCGCTTGGGGTCCCGAGCGTCCTATCTTTGGCAAGATTCGTTACATGAGCAGCGAGAACACGGCGCGGAAAGTCAAGGTGAAGGATTATCTCGCCCGGTATGGTCCCGCTCAGAATTCTCGGCAAGCGAGATTGTGGTGAGGCAGCGTGTCGCGTAAATCACCTTCATTGAGGACGTTGGTCGTGATCCTCGGCGACCAGCTTGATCGACGTTCGGCGGCCTTCGACGGCTTCGACCCGAAGCACGATGCCATCTGGATGGCCGAGGTCGTCGAGGAAGCCACGCATGTTTGGTCGCATCAGGCCCGCATCGCCCTCTTTCTGTCGGCCATGCGACACTTCCGCGACCATTTGCGGGAACGGGGAATCACGGTCCACTATCGCGAGTTGGACGATCCCGAGAATCGTGGCGACTTCGCCAGCGAATTTACTGCGATTGTCGGCCAGTTTCGCCCAAACCGTGTGGTCATGGTCGAACCGGGTGAGTGGCGAGTCAAGCAGTTATTCGAAGCGGCAGCACGGGAATTGCCCATCGAAATTGAGCTGCGTCCGGATCGACACTTTTTGTGTACTCCCGATGAGTTCGCCGCACACGCCCGAGGTCGCAAGCAATTACGCTTGGAATACTTTTACCGCGAGCTGCGTCGTCGGCACGATGTATTGATGGACGGGGCCACGCCGATTGGTGGGCAGTGGAATTGCGATGCCGAGAATCGCGGGTCGTTTCCCAAGTCGGGGCCGGCTGCCATACCGCCGCCGCGTTCCTTTCCGCCGGACGCGATCACCACGCAAGTCCTGCAGCTTGTGGCGCGACAGTTTCCCGAACATCCCGGTCAACTCCGCCACTTCGATTGGCCTGTGACCGCGCAGCAGGCCGACGAGGCGCTGGACGATTTCATCGAACATCGGCTCGCGGACTTCGGCACCTATCAGGATGCCATGTGGACGAACCAGCCGTATCTTTTCCACTCGCGGTTATCGGCCGCGATGAATCTGAAGCTGCTCGATCCGCGTGACGTCATTCGCCGCGCCGAAGAAGCGTATGTCACCGGGCACGTACCGCTGGCCGCCGCCGAAGGCTTCATCCGGCAGATCCTCGGCTGGCGTGAGTATGTGCGCGGGATCTATTGGCTGACCATGCCCAAGTATCTTCAGCGGAACGCCTTGCTCGCGGATTTGCCGTTGCCCGCGTTCTATTGGACCGGCGAGACCGAGATGCACTGCTTGAGACAAACCATCCAGCAGACATTGGAGTACGGCTATGCGCATCACATCCAGCGGCTGATGATCACCGGGCTGTACAGTCTCCTCCTGGGAGTCGATCCGCAACAGGTTCATCAGTGGTATCTCGCGGTTTATGTGGATGCCGTGGAATGGGTGGAGTTGCCGAACACCTTGGGCATGTCACAGTATGCCGACGGTGGCATGATGGCGTCGAAGCCCTACGTGGCCTCTGGCAAGTACATTCAGCGGATGAGCAACTACTGCCAGAGCTGTCGGTTCAAGCCCGATCAAGCCAACGGCCCCGATGCCTGCCCGTTTACGACGCTGTACTGGGACTTTCTGATGCGGCATCAAGCCACGCTGGCCGAGAATCCACGCATGTCGCTGCAAATCAAGAATGTGCGGAGGAAGTCGACGAGTGAGCTGGAAGAGATTCGCCAGCAGGCCGCACGGATTCGTCAACCGGTGTGAAGATGCGACACAGGGTGTCCTGGCGAAACTGAAAGATCTTGGTCAGATCACGCTTCACCAGCAACGCGTGCGTGAAAATCCCGAAGGGGACTTGGTAATTCACCACATCGCGCACCAGCGTGCCGCCCTCCACTTCCTCGAACGTATGGAGATGATGCCAACGTCGATAGGGCCCGTGGACCTGTTCGTCGACAAATTGATAGGGCGGCTCCCACAGACTGATCAGACTCCGCCAACGAATCGGCAAGCCGTGCAGTCGTAATCGATAGTCGATCACGGTTTCGGGCTGCATGTCGAGCGGGCGCGGGGTGATCACCGAGAAGTGCAGCCAAGGAGGCGTAATAGCTTCCAGTTGCCACGCGTCGGCGAAGAAGGCAAAGACCTCCTCCCGGGGCTCGACGACAAGCAATTCGGCTTGTAGCTGAAAGCCACTCGGCCTGGATTGGGAGCGAGTAATTTCGATCATGGCATCGACGTACGCCTACGGCTAACGCTTGAACGAAGGAATTACCCGTGAACGGATATCCAAATTAACCGAAAATCTGCTGGTACATACCTTCTTCGAAACCCACGACTAGCGTCTTACCGATGCGTAACGTCGGTGCCCGCAAGTTGCCGGTCGGTCCTACGAGCACCTGCTTGAGCGTCGCCTCATCCGGTCGATCCTTCTTCATGTTCAGATGGACCACCTTCTTGCCTTTGGCGGCATAAATGTCCTGCACTTGTTCAGCCAACGCCAGGGCGTCGACGGAGGTCAGCGTGTTCTTCTTGGCGTTCACCTCTTCGGTGGCCTGAAGTCCAGCGTCGGCCAAAAACTTTTGCGTCTTGCCGCAAGTGGTGCAGCCGGGACGGTGATAACTCCAATCGATCTTCTTGGGCATGATCTTACTCCTGTGGTAGCGTAAATAATTAAGTGCCTGTCCGAAAAGGGGTCAGACCCTCTCCGGCGAGGCCCAAAAAAAGCCAGTGATATCGACTTCTCCTCCAAAGGGTCAGACCCCTTTTCGGACAGGCACTAAGTGGTCGCCGCACCGGACGGACTGGGAGCGGCGGGGCGTCCCGAGAGACAGCAATCGACTAAGCAGACGTCGGGATTGGGGCCGAGCGATCCGAGGCACAGGCGGTCGCCATCCATGGTTCGTTCGAGTATCAATTCGCGAATCATCCGAATGAAGCGCGGGTGCGTGCCGACGGTGGCCGCGCGAATCATCTTCACTCGCAGCTCGTCGCACACTTGGCGTGCTTCCGTATCCAGATCGAACAGCACCTCCAAATGATCGGAGATGAAGCCGATGGGCGCAATGACCACATCGGTGACTTGACCGAATTCATGTACCTCGCGCAAGTAGTCACAGACGTCCGGTTCTAGCCACGGTTGGCTGGGAGGCCCGCTGCGGCTCTGATAGACCAAACGCCACGACAACTCGGGAGCGGCCTCGCTCACCAGACGACATGCTTCTTGAAGTTGCGGCTCGTAGGCACAACCAGCGGCCATCGCCTGGGGAATGCTGTGGGCGGTGAAGACGATCTGTGTGGTCGCGCGTCGTTCGCTGGGAACTTGTCGCAACGCATCGAGCACGCGCTCGCGCATCGGCTCGATGTAGCCCGGATGGTCATAGAACACGCGCAGTTTATGGATCTCAGGTGCTTGGCCCTCGAGTTCCGCTTGGGCTCGGGCGACGTCTTCACGATATTGCCGGCAACCGGAATACGAACTGAAGGCCGAGGTCATGAAGGCGATGGCTCGCGTGATCCCATCACGCTGCATTTGTCGTAGCGTATCCGAGAGCAGGGGATGCCAGTTGCGATTTCCCCAGTAGATCGGCAGATGCGGACCGTGGTTCTCCAATTCGTCTTCCAAGGCCGAGATCAGCGCACGGCATTGCTGGTTGATGGGGCTGACGCCGCCGAAATGTTGATAGTGTTCCGTCACTTCCAGCATCCGCTCGCGGGGCACATTCTTGCCTCGCAACACGTTCTCCAAAAACGGCATGACGTCGTCCGGGCCTTCCGGGCCGCCGAACGAGACTATTAAAATCGCATCGTACGTTTCACGCATGAGTCACTCGGAGGTTAGTAGG
>JBGTHH010000040.1:0-2926 GCA_041746275.1 Pirellulaceae bacterium
GCGGCCTCCGCCTCGACCACAATCGCATTTCGCGCGAGAGGCAGCAGATCAAAAATGAATCGTTCGAACTTGACGGCGTTTGGCACATCGGGCGAGATCGTCGCTCCCGAGGAATCAACATAGGGAACCTGCTTCTTCGCGCGATGAAATGGCAGAGCGTCGGCCTGCCGTGCGGAAGCCTCGAGGAATGCTCGCTCGAAAACGTGAATGGCCAAGTTCCCTGCCCACAGTCGTAGCGAACCATCGGCATGAGTTCGCTGGCCGGCCTCCGCGGGCAGATCGCTGTACTCGATGATCTGAGTGCGACCTCCAATCGCCACCACATTGCCCACCCGTTCGTCCGCCGCTTGCTTCTGGACGACTTGCGTGGTCATGTCCGAACCGGCCAACACGTGATTGCCGATGAGCAAAGGATCGCAGACCTGAGCCAAGGGATTGTCGATCTGACAATAGAACAGTTGTTGAATTTTGCGTGCAGCCGCATCCTGCAAGCAGCCGCTACGATCCAAGGCCGCGAGCATGCCGCCGTGACCATCGGGACTGAGCGCGAGCGCATCACGTTCGGCGAGCAGCAACTGGCCGGTCTCGGCGTCGACGGCGGGCATGACGCCCTGACAGAAAATACGCAAGTCCCGTTCGTCGAGACCGAACCGCTGATGCTGGGATAAGAACGTCACGGTTTCGTCATGCGTGGCGGGGCTGGTCATCACGTACAGCGGGATGCGTACCCCATACCGGCGACTGACCGCGCGCAAGCGTTCGATCAGAATCTGGAACAACGTCCGACCCGACAGCGGTCCCAGCCGTAGCATACCCTTGGGAGAATCGAACCCCAGTCGCGTCCCCTGGCCCCCGGCCACCAGAATCAAGCCGACTTCGCCAGCCGCCAACGACTCTTCACCTCGCTTGATCGCCGCGTCGGCCGAAAACTCATTCTCCGCCGCGTGCAACCGAATCGCGCGTGGTGGCTCGGCTTGAGCTGCTAGCTTAGACCAATCGGGGGCGGCATCATGACCGCGAACCAACTCGTGAATCTGCGCGAAGTCAATTTGCTCGAGCTGGTCGATCAGACGGGACTGTCCCATCGCATCGAGATTGTCCCAGACATCCAAGAGGTGGGCTTGATCAAATTGTCTTAAACGCTCCAACCAGGTTGCCTTGTCCATCACCAGCTCGTCCTCCTTTATCAGAATAACCAGCCTTGGACATAGGCATAGGCCAACAGTGCCAGGATGGGGAAGAGTAGGAACACCGATCCATAAGTGAACAGGGTGGTCCAGGCATGTCGTGGCCAACGAGCCATCAGGTTTGCGTTTCCTCGTCCGAGTATCTGTCGGTGCTTTACCACGTGACGCTGACCGTTAACATAGCTACCGTGCCGTTTCACTCCAAGGGCAGCCGTAACCGCCGACATGTCCAGGACCAACAGGAGCTATCGAGAGATGACCATAAGATGCCGTTGGTCGATGTTGTCGTGGCTCGCGTGGAGTCTTCTCGTCACAACCAGTACTGCCGCGGAACCGATCGCCTTGACCACCGATTCGATCGTCGCCTTCGCCACGCGCGAGGAAGGTCGCGCCGCGTTGCTCACACCGGATCGGTATACCCAGTCGCTCAGTCGTTTTGACATGGAGTCACGTTTATTCACCAACAATGACGTGACTCTGGAACAGTTTATGCATCATGCCGCCGATCAGGTCGTGGATTGGAGTGACGCCGATCGCGCCAAGCTGGAACGGATTATCGCCAGCGCGGCGAAGCGACTGGTGGGACTCGATCTGCCGTTTCCGCCCACCATCCTCTTAATCCAGACGACGGGACTCGAGGAAGGAGACGCGGCGTATTGTCGCAGGCACGCGATGATCCTGCCGCGACGCTACGCAGGTTTCGCCGAACCACAATTGGAACGTTTGTTCCTCCACGAACTGTTCCACATTCTCAGCAGCCATAACGAACCGCTCCGCCATCGACTGTACGAGATCGTGGGCTTTCGTCCCTGTCCTGAAATTAAATTGCCGACGGAACTGGCCGATCTCAAGATCACCAATCCGGACGGTCCGACGTTGAATTACTACATCGAACTGGAAGTCGAGGGCCAACGACAACTGGCGATACCGCTGCTCCATGCCAGTGAGCGATTCGATCCCGCGCAACGCCGCACATTCTTTAAGTACATGAAGTTCAGCCTGTTGGCGATCGAACAACACGAGGACCGTTGGTTGGCCAGTCAAGTCGACGATGCGCCGGTCCTGCTCGATCCCAAACAACTCCCTGCCTTTCAACAGAAGATCGGCCGCAACACCTCCTACATCATTCACCCCGATGAAATTCTGGCCGACAACTTCGTGCATCTGGTGATGCGCTCGCCCGATCTCCCGACACCGGAAATCATCACGGCGATGGAGAAGGTCTTGCGATCACCTGACGATGCGCGCTGACGTGTACGGCAGCCTCAGAATGGTCACCGGCTTCATCCCGTAGGTAGCCACATGACCAAGCAAGCGGCAACGATGATCGCGAGGGAGATGGCGACGCAGGGCCAAGTCGCCAGCAGCGCTTCGCCGTGTTGCAGGGCTCGACCAACGCGTGGATAAATCGCCGAGCCCTTGGGCAACCACGAACGAGCTAACGGAGCCGATGTTCGTTCACCAGTGCCCGCTTGAAGGAAATCGACGCACGCTTGTTGGACTCGTAACCAGGCGATGAGCCAGTCGCCCGCCGGAATGGACGGAAAGCGAGGCGACGAGGAAGTTTGAGAAAGTCTCCAGAAGCACCAAGCCAGCAGAGCGCCCAAACCGACCGGCCACAGGGCCGACCAGTTCGCGGACTTGATCAGTTGCTGCAAACCGTGATCCGTGCCAAGTTCCGTCGGCAGGATTCCTACTGCGGCGATCACGATCAAGAGCAAGGCGAACCAGGCCCACAT
>JBGTHH010000041.1:0-3125 GCA_041746275.1 Pirellulaceae bacterium
GATCGGACGCTAGAAACGTCACGATGACCTGTCCATCAGATCCTTCCGGAAGCGGCTCCAGCAGTTCCACTCGACCGTTACGACAGACACCCTTTATCGATTTGAGCATGGCGATTCTCCGTTCGTTGATTCAATCCTAACCCGAGAGATGACATCTAAGGCGAGATTTCCTCAAAGGTGACGTTCCCAATGCGGTATTGCCGCCAATCTTCGTAGTCGAAGTGCCACCACTCGAATTCGTAAATGGTAAAGCCTTCGGCTTCCATCGTGCGTCGCAGCAGTTCGCGATACCAGCGTTGCCGCGAGGTGCCGCCGGGATATATGGGGAACGAACGAGGCGAGAATTCGTCGTAGCCGGCGACCATGGGAATTGGCTCACCCGACGCGAGATCGTACAAAGTTAGGTCCACCGCACAGCCACGATTGTGTCTCGAACCGTTCGCCGGATTCGCCACAAAATCCTTCAAATCGTCCGGCGTCGCGTCCCAAAACATTTTGGTCACGTGCCACGGTCGGTAAGCGTCATGAATCAGTAACCCGAGACCCTGTTCCCGCAGTCGCTGATGCGCTCGCACGACCGCCTCCGCCGCTGGGCGTTGCAAGAAGGCTCGCGATTGCCGGTAGAACACCGCGCCCGTAAAGTTGTTGGTCGAGGCGTAGCGGATGTCTAGCTTGATCGTGGAGTCCAGGGACGTCACGTCGACCAACTCGGCCTCGCGGAAGTCGCCCGATTCAGGCGGCGGCGACGCGGCAAGTGCGCCGGCGCGAAGGTCATCGATCGGCCTGACGGGTGTGATCTTAAACGTGTCACCGTCCTGCGTGCCGACCTCACGACGAACAAATCTGACCTCGGCCGCAATCACCTCGGTGGCGTTGCCGTTGGTATCACGAGTGAACTTCAACCCCTCGCCGTGGTACAAACCGTAGTCAGGGAACTCGAAGACGTTCTCGCCGACTTCCTTCAACGGGTAGTAATAGAACCACTCGATCAAGGCCACCAATTGGCCCGCGTCTTCGAGAATGTACAACGTGTTGTGGTCCCAACCGTATTCGCCAATCAAACCCTTCCAGCGCTCGGGGATGTCGGCTGGCGGAACGTCCGCTTGGCGTTGCAAGACTAAGTCGCCCACAACCAGTTTGTCGGCCTCCTCCAGCGTGACGGGTGTGCCAAATCCCATGACATCGTCGGTCAGGATCGAGCCGTCATCCGCTGCGGCGCGCAGCTCGTAACGAAAGGCACCGCGTTGCATGAAGACAGCGCCATTTAGTTCCGTGATGCGCGTCCAGCGCTCGCCATCAACTTCCCGATAGAGGCCGACCAACTCTTGGGCTCGTTCGCGGGGGACGGGTCCTGTCACACGGTATGGAGGCAATGGTTGTCCGTCTTGCGTGGCGAGCATCAATCGCAAGGCGTAATCCGCCAGTCGGCTTACAACGCCGTTGCTGCCATCGAGCGATGCGACCGCGGCGACTCCGAGTTGCCGGTCGGGCAACGCTTCCAACTGCGTCGAGAAACCATAGACCGCTCCACCATGTCCAATCTGCTTGTGGCCATCCAGGTCTTGCACATGAAAGCCGATGCCGAATCCCTGCGGAGTGCCCTCGGAATCCATCACAGGCGTCGTCATCAGTTCGTACGTTTCCCGCCGGAGAATCTGACCGCGTGGGGTCTGGCCACCCGCAAACAGACAGACCAAAAACTTCGACAGATCGATGACGCTGGAGTACAGATTGCCGGCTGGCCCCGTGCCGAGCAAAAACGTGGGGGCTTCGAAGCGTCGACCGTCGTACGTGTGCATCCAGCCGGTCGCGAGCTGCGGTGCGATCGTCGGTGTCACCACGAAACTACTGTTATGCATTTCGAGTGGATCGAGAATCGTCTGGCGCACGCGTTCGGGATGCGGGACATCCAGTTGCGACTCCAACACGGCACCCACGACGGCAATCGCGGCATTGGAATACTTCGTCCTTGTCTCCGGCTTGTAGACCAGGGATGTCGAGTTGAGGCTGGCGATGGTCTCCGTCAAACTGGGCTCGTCTGGGTCAAAATAATTCCCCACGGGCGATTCGCGCACGAGACCGGAGCGATGCGACATCATCTGGCGCAACATGAGCGGCAGGCTGTACGGATTGTTGGGCTGGAAGTCCGGCACGTACTGCTGAATCGGCGCGTCCAAATCCAGCTTGCCGCTTTCGACCAGTTGCATCACGGCGATATCGGTAAACAGCTTGGACACCGAACCGACTCGGTAGACGGTGTCGGCAGTTGCGGGCACCTGCTTCTCCGCATCTTGAAAGCCGAACCCTTTCGCCCACACGACGCGATCTTTGTCGATCAGCGAAATGGAAAACGCGGGGAGTTGCTTTTGTTCTACCTCGTGACGGATCGCGGATTCCAACTTGTCGATCACCGCCGTGTAATCCGTGGTGTCCGGATGAAGATCCTCGGACTGGGCCGACGCCTGAAACGCGTGCATCAGGACCGCGATCGCGGCGAACCATTTCAGGAACCATTTCATGGCTTATTTCAATCCCAAGATGCGCGTGGCGTTGGCGTAGTAGATCTTCTCCAACACGGGGTCGGGCAGGAAGATGCCGTAGATCATCCAAAAGCCCTGTCGGTGATGGGACTCCGCCGTGTCGAAGTATTCGTCGTCCGTTTCCAGGAAGCGATAATACAGGCGATACGCATCGGCTTTCGGCGTGGTGTCCGTGCCGAACAGGATGCGGTCTTGATACTTGATGAAGAACCGTCGGCAACTGTACGGCTGTCGTCCCAACTCCGAAATGCGGGCATCGATATCGACAAAGAAATTCGGATATGTGTCTAGCCACTTCCCCACCGTCTCCAGGTCTTCGGGGTTGTTGCCAAAGTGCGCGCCAATGAACGTCGTCTGCGGATGTTTCGCGATGGCGCGATTGCGTTGTTCCAGCAGTTCATTGCGCGATGGGAACTTGTCGCCGAAGAACAGCCAGTTGGGATGATCGTTCAGTTCATGCCAGCGTTCGTTGTAGCGATCCAGCGGTGTGAAGAACGCGGCGGGGTCCGATGTGTGAATCATGACGGGCCGGTTCATCTCACCGCACAACGCCCAGATTGGATCAAGTCGCGGATCGTCAATCGT
>JBGTHH010000042.1:0-4914 GCA_041746275.1 Pirellulaceae bacterium
CGCTCGTATCGCTCGAAGCGCAGCCCCCGCACATCGTCGCTCCAAAGGCTAAGGTCAGCGATGTGGGGTATAAGACGTACGTACCACATAACCAATATGACCTTGTCGGCATGGCGCTTTTTCGCCGGATGGAGCAGTCAACGGAAGCGTTTAGAAAGCTAAGTGGATCAGTTCGAAGTGAGACGAAGACGATTCGTCCGATCCGTATCGAGGCTTGCAGCGACGATTTGCCGACAGTTCACTACCTCTACGATCTCAGCGCCGCGAGCCTCGATCCCGCTGAGATTCTTCGAGCGATTCTGCCATCGGTCCGGTCAATTCATTGCCTTGGATGGGGCATCGACCAGGTGATCGCGGACGCAACGCTCATCGATGACCAACAGGCGGACAGCTTCAAAGGCGAACGCTGGATGCCCGCGACGCGCGGAGGGCGACTGCTGCGGGTTCATCGCACTGGATCGCTGGAAGCTCTTCAGAACCGACACACCTGGTTTCTCACAAGGCTCGTCGGCAGCGATTGGACTCCGGTTCCGCCGGTGACTGCGTTCGACCATATCCGTTACCGCCGCGACACAGATCCGGTGCCTCGTCCGCACGCCGTGTTTCGTCTTCTCGACGACAACGACGACACGGTTGCCTATTCGCAGTCCAGACTAATCCACATCGCCGGTATGGTGCGGCACTTAGCGATTGAGCGAATGAAACGCAATCCGCCGCGATCGCTACGCGGACGGATCGTCGAGCAGTGGGTTGAGCAATACGTTGCCGGGCATCGGCCTCAGAACACCGAAGCGGAATCTCGGCACACTCAGATCTCCTACATCCCTCTTCAGTCGATCGGCACGGAGCACACCGACCCGGCGGTTCGCCGCGTCATGATCGTCGCGCCGCTCGGTGATGAGGATTGGCTCGAACATCTCGCCCGGCATCTCGACGGGCAATTGCTCAAGCAACTGCCGGACACAAAACCCGTCCTTCCGCCAGGTACGCGGCTCGAACGCATTGCCGACAACCGGAGAGACGGCGTTCGTGATAAGTACCTACTCCCCTCGCGCACCTGGGCGAGCGTCACGCCGGTCATACTGCCCGGCCACGACGATCACAAGCCAGCCAAGACGCGCAGGCTGATCGAGAAGGCGCTGGCTCAGTCGGGGATCGAGCAGCCGTGCGAGTTCGAATGGAGCGCGTTTAGCCACTTTCGCAAGATGCTCGGGGCTCACAAGTACGTGCGCGATGAAAGTGCCAAGGATGGCAAACGGCTCGTCAACTACATCCGTCCCGACCATTTGCTCAACCAGACGGCAGTGCATCTAATGCTGCGATTCGGCCATCGTGCCGACCCAAATGACACAAACAGCCCTTGGATACCGGCACCGAACGAAGTTCCAGGCCCGTTGACGGTTGGCACCGGTCGGCACTGCGGATTCGGTTTAATGGCAAAGATTGAAGCATGAGCGAATACCACTGTGTACGTTAGCCTTTCCAGGCTGACCTGCGGTGCTAAGTACCCTTACCACTAAGAGCGGCGATGCGATGACTCAGAGAAGGGAACCGGTGCCGGAAAGAAATACTGGGGGTCAGGCTGGAAAGCCTGACGTACATGAACCATGTCAGCCTGGAAAGGCTGACGTACGTGAATACTATGAACGGCATTTGCCGCATCAGGTGCCGGAAGGGTTTCCGATATTCTTGACCTGGAATTTGAAGCGATCTTTGCCAGTTCGTGTGATTGACGAGTTGCTCCACGAGCGCGAACGTTTGGAGGGCGAGCCGAAGCGGGCGAACGAGACTGATGCAGAACGTAAAGTGCGACATGGAAAGATATTGTTTGCGAAACGAGATCGAGCGCTCGACGCCGCCTGCGCCGAAATGTACGTCGGCCTTTCCAGGCTGACTGGTGACGCGAAGACGACCGGAGAATTGACCGCCCGCGATGTCAGGCTAGAAAGCCTGACGTACTTAGAGCAACTCGCTCGTGACGGGAAACCGATGTGGCTGGCTGATCCGCGCGCGGCGGACGAAGTTGTCAAGTCGCTGTTGTGGGGTGTGCCGAATCGCTATGCCTTGTTTGCCTTCGCGGTGATGGGGAATCATGTGCATGTGCTGCTGACGCCAGTTGCCGACTTGGAAAAAGTTATGCAAGGAATCAAAGGCTTTACGGCGTTTCAGATCAATGGGCTTCAAAACTCGCGAGGCCGTACGTTCTGGCAAGACGAGTCGTACGATCATTGGGCGCGCGATGAAGACGAAATGCTGAGAATCATTGAGTATATCGAGAATAATCCAGTCGCCGCCGGCTTGTGTGGATGCAGGCAGGATTGGACTTGGTCATCCGCGTTCTGGCGGAAGGAATTGGGTTGGAACTACGGCGAGCCGTTTCAGGCGGAGTGGAAGGAGAAGGTGGAGTGTACGTTAGGCTTTCTAGCCTGACATCGGCTTGATTGCGTCAGGCTCGGATGCCTAACGTACGTGACGGAGAACGTCAGCCTAGAAAGGATGACGTACTTTCGCGCCGACCGGCAACATGGAGAAACTGCACGAGCGAATACCAATACCTGCACTTCCAAGCCATCGACGCGCCATGGCAAGTCATTCTGCTCTTTGACAATTCAGTAAATAACTGAGACTAACCGTAGAGGAAGGCGTGCGGCCAGTGATGAGATCACGGCCGCGCGTCCTTTCGAATGCGGTGCGCCTTCGAGCGGGCTCATCGCCGCCGACGGGCACGAGCCAATAACTGTTTGCGGGCCTTTCGCATGCGTTTGGTCCGCGGCGGACCGGTCAACGTATGGTCGGCGTCGCGAGGCGACTGAGGAGGCTCCCAGTTCTCGGCAGGTGCCCCAACTTCCGCGCGGATTTCGTCGTAGTGCTGCTGAAGCCGTAAGGCGTAAGCCTTGTCGCGCTCGATCATCTCCGCCCAGAACTCGAGCAGTTCTTTGGCATACGGAGCCTGCCGGTGGAACGGATCCAGAAACGGGTTGGGCACTTCCGAGTTCACCTTGGACCAGATCGTATCGCTGTCCGGATTCCAGCCATAGCTGATCGTCGCCACTTCCTCCGGGCGAGCGTCTGCTGACGCCGCGCGAAATACCTTGACGAGAACTCGTTGACAGTGACATGTCGGATCCGTACAGAAGTACTCGGTGAAAATAAACGTCCCGCCAACGAGCACGTCACGCATGCCGCTGTCGTTAGTGAACTGTACCGTCCGCAGTTCAGTCCTTGTCTTGTCCGGGAACACGTCGAAATATCCTAACAGTTCCATCTATAACTCCTTTCCATTGATCGTGTGCGAACCGTGACCCTAGCCATTCGCCGACCACGGCCTAACGGCAACCATCCACTCAGCCCGCTTTGGCGAACTGCATGGTCGACGACGCGACGACGCATAGCTGACATTTTTACAAGATTGCTTGCATCTGCCAACCGCAAAACCACTTGCCATCTTTCGATGTTCGCGAAGTCCAAAGTAGCCATCTCGCTTCGTCGAGTTGAGCGTGACAGCTCATCGCCTGGGGATTGGAAGCCAACCGCAGACCCAAACCGTAGTCAAGGATCACGCGATCGAACTTTCGTTTCCGTTTCCCGCCCAGGTGCTGGGCGAAGTTGTCAGCGCCGTCGGCATGCAGTGGCCGAACATGCGAATTTGGGTTGGATGTGGTCTGCGAACGCAACGGACACCGGCATCGGATCACATAGCGGTCAGCCGACCAGTATGATTCCCAATCCGACCCGCGAATCCAAAGAGCTTGAAACCTGAAACTTGGAACTTAACCGTTCACCCGATTTTGACATTGGCCGAGTGCTGGATGTGACCCCACCCAGCGAGCCGAATTAGTACCATGGAATTTGATAACAGCAAAGACTCGTGGCGAGGCGGCAAGGATTGGATCCTTGCCCAAAGGGCTTTGGACGCTCACACACGATCAAGCTCACGGACCAAGATCGGTGCCTTAGGGACTCGCCTCGCCACGATCGATCTTTGACAATTAAGTTTGAAACTTCAACGATCGACGCGGTGTCGTAACGAGCGGATGCTGACGATCCGGGCAAGGTGGCTTGCTCGGGTAGTCAGCGGCATCCCAACGACGTATCCTTGCGATCACCCGACAATTTCGCTAACGCTAACTTCGCCGGCACCTATCTCGACCAAGCCGGACAACGTATCCTCGTGATCGTCGGATAATTTCGCCACGCATACCGTCCAGGCAAACTGCGGTCGCGTACAGTTCCCCGCTGAAAATCTGAGCCGCGAGCGGTGTCGTGGCGTAAAAACCCCCGCCACCGCTCGCGGATCGTTAACGTTGCATGACGGAAGAGCTTAGGAGTTTGTTACATGCCACGTATTTACCCCCAGACCGACTGCCCCATGGAACGCTCGCAAGCGTCTTCTCAATGCACTATCATATCGACACTTCCGAATCGGGCCGTTTCCGCGTTCGAACGAACGCGGCCTCATTGAAGCTGGTCCCATGCGATCCGGGACACCCAGAAGGTCAGGGTTTCCGCGTTCGAACGAACGCGGCCTCATTGAAGCATCGTCAGCATTGGTGGTGATGGCCACCTGATGCGAGGTTTCCGCGTTCGAACGAACGCGGCCTCATTGAAGCATGCTGACTAACCACATGGTGACGTTGGGTGGCTTCTGTTTCCGCGTTCGAACGAACGCGGCCTCATTGAAGCTAGGTTGAATCACATTCAAAACGTAGCGGTAGGGCGCGTTTCCGCGTTCGAACGAACGCGGCCTCATTGAAGCCTTCCATGGGCCATCCCGCATTACAACACCGCACGAGTTTCCGCGTTCGAACGAACGCGGCCTCATTGAAGCCGGCGACTGCATTTAGCCAGCGGCCGCTGGGTGGTCGTTTCCGCGTTCGAACGAACGCGGCCTCATTGAAGCCGGGTGATTTCCCA
>JBGTHH010000043.1:0-6475 GCA_041746275.1 Pirellulaceae bacterium
TCCTCGGCGTAAATGATGTCGGGAGCCGCCGAGACCAGCACGCCGCCGCGCCACGCCTTCACACCCGTCGGAAACGGTACTTTGTCGAGGAACACCGTGGCGCGATCATAACGCCCGTCTCCATCATCATCGGTCAGCAACTTGATGCGACCTCCCGGTTCGCCCAACGGATCGCCGGGCTTGTTCCACGTCGCACCGTTCGGATAATCGCCCATCTCGGCCACCCACAGCGAGCCATCCGCTCCCCAATCGAAAGCGACGGGGTCCATCACCAGCGGCTCGGCGGCCACCAGTTCGATCCGCAGTCCCGGTCGCAGTCGCATGGTTTCGAGTGCCGCCTCGGGTGACTTGCTGGAGGGGAGCTCACCTTTCTCATCCTGTCGTCGACGATAGTCGCTCAACATATCCGCGAACGAGAGACGCTCGACCAGATCGGGTAAGCGATTCGTGTCCTCGTTTTGAACCCACATCTGACGCGAGTGAAACCACGCGCCGTTATTAGTCCCGTCCGGGCGGACAATCATTGGGACGACTGGCCCGAACCCTCCCGCGACTCCCCGTTCACCGACGATGGCCTGGATGTTCCAGGCTTGCTCGGCGGCGTTCCACAAGTGCAACGAATAGCGTTCGCCATTGGAGAAGATGAGATCGTCAAAGCCATCCTCATCGACATCGACTCGCCGCAAACCGGCATCGCGTCCTTGGGCGTCCCACCGCTGGACTCCGGCCGGAAACCGTGGGTCGGGTGCATGGGCAGCGCGAGCGGACGGTTCGAGCCGCACGACTTCCAGCAAGCCATCCTGATTGAGATCGCGCAAGCGCACGTGCTGATCGCTACCGTCCGCGGCTCGTAGCGGTTGGCCCTTCAAGAGATGAGTGTTGATGCGGTCCAGGGCTTCCCGAAAGTTGAGAAACTTGACCTTCGAACCGTGCTTTGTCACCGCGTGATCAATCAGCTCGACAATCTGATCGTTGCGAATCCAACCATGCGGATGAAAGACTAGATTGAACGTTCCTTGTTTGATGACGATCGCATCGAGAGCCGCTTTCAGATCCTCGACGGTGCGCGGGTTGTTGGGCTGCTGCACGTGTTGTGCTTCCCAGTCGCTGGGGACGACACAGGGAAACTCCCAACAGACTCCGCCGATGAGATACGGATACGGATAGTCCTCGATCGTGTTTACGAACGACGGAAAGGGCAGATACTTGCGGAAGCGATCTTGACCATCGGAGTCCAGAACCAGTTCCCGAGGCAAGCTGGTATCGTGCGACGTGATGATGTTGAAGACCGAGGTATCGATCTGCAAGTAATTTCCTTGCGCGGTCGTCTTGTTGAAGATCTCCGCCCAGAAACGCGGGCTGGGCGTATTCAGCGAGTCGCAGCAGGGCATGCGAAAGGCCACCGGCCGGTTGCCCGGGATCTGGTGCAACAGATCGACACATCGATCGTAGGTGCTCTTGGCCTTGTTGAAGTCGCCATCGCGCAGGAGGGGGCACGGATGATCGACCGTATGAACTTCGATGCTCAGCCCTTGCCGCAGCCAAGCCTGCAATTGCTCGTCGCGCGGATCGACGCTGCAAGTCATGATGCTGACCGGGGCGCGTCCGTCGATCTGTTGCAGTCGCGTAAGAATCGGGCGCAGGTAGGCTTCGTACTTGGCCGTGTCGCGCATATCGTCAATGGCCAGCACAACCACCGCTTCGACACCCGCTTCGCCGACCCACTGCGGTGTGATCAGTTTGGGAAAGTCGCGCCCGACGTAGTACGGATCATAAGCGGCTTCGGACCACTCCCAGCGATCCACGTCCGCCGCCGACAACGTCAGCGGTCCACACACCCAGCACAACCACAGCAGACATCCGAACCCAGCTCGCATGACCCAGCCTCACAACACACGGGAACCTTTGGTGGACACGATACGTGACCATGATACCATCGGGCCGGTGGTGTGGGGTATTGATCCGTCGGGCGAGCTTACGAACGACGTTCACGCGATGTGGACTCGACGCGTTGGCGGTTTAATCCCGATGGCTTGGGAATCGCTCGACTCGGCTCGTGCCGTTCGAATCGCGATTTGACGAGGTGCGGCATCCACAGGGCTTTGCCCACCAACTCGATCAGCACATCGGGATCGAACGGCTTGCGGAGGTAGTAGGTGCCACCCGCGTCGTGCGTCCGGCGGATGATGTCGGGCATCTGAGCACTGGAGACGAACAGGACCGGAACATCTTCCTGACCGTGAACCTCGCGCAACGCCTGCACCAGATCCAAGCCACTCTCGCCTTCCAGATTCACGTCACAAATGATCAGGTCGATCGGCAGGGCGCGGGCGGCTTTCGTGGCGGCTGCGGCATCGCGAGCACAATGGCACTCGTAGCCTGCCATATCGAGCACGGCGGCGACACCCGTCAGGGTCAAGGCGTCTCCATCGATGACGAGAATCACTGCGGGATCTTGGGGCAGGGTAACCATGCGTCTGGCCTTTCTGGAAGAAACTGGTCCGATGCCGATTCGTCGGTCACGTTGGTCCAACCGATCGCTTCGCCGCTAGATTCTTCGACCCGTTGCCTAGCCCTCAATAAGAAAGACTTATGCACACTGCCCACGTGTCATAGAGCACGTAACGCGTACCAACGAGGGACTCCTCACCAACCTCCCAATCGTTAACGGGCCAGTTGCGATGCAGTGCAAGATGCGAATGGCGGTGGAACAGAAACGCGTGTCGTCGAACGTGGCGTGAAGAGGACTACAGTATGGGACGCGAAGAAGAAGTGCTCAGGCGGCTCGTATCGGCCCGCGAGCGCGCCACCACGGATAGTCCCTTGATGTCCTCGTCCACATCGTGCGAGAGGCGATTGGCCACGAAGATTAATCCGGCTCCCAACACAGCCAACACAAAGTACGAGCTGACGTAGGACGTCGTCGAGGCCGATGCGCTTACGCCCATCATAATCGCCGAGAAGAAGGGGACGACCAGGGCACCCAGCGAGTACCACGAAACGCGTTTGCGCAGCTTCGCTAAGTCATCGACGCCTTGCTGATCCATGGGATGCTGTGCGGTCAGCCGCGGGTAGAAGACCCGCACGGTGGCCACCGCCAACAGGAAGAAGCAGAAGATGCCGGAAATCGAACCGCACAACAGATGCGCGGCAAAGAAGTGGAAATACAGTTCGGGCGTGACCCCGACCCCATGGGCATCCAGCCACGCGGGGAAGACAATCCCCGAAACGCACCAGGCACTCATCGTGATTAGGAAGACCATGTCTCCCAGTCGCAAACAGCGATGACGCGCGCGCTGAATCGGTTCGCCAGCCGGAGCGTTCTTCATGGCCGTGAACACCGGCAGCACATACCACACACCAATCGGGATGCCGACGGCGTAATGGATCGCCTTGATTTGCGTGATCATCGTGCGGAAGAAGGCCGGCTGGGAATCATCGGGCAAGACACCCTTGATGATCACATGCCAGTCATACATCACGTTGGCGATGCTCAGGATTAAATTCGGCAGTAGTGCGACCAGGACGGTGGTGAGCAGCGGGGCGCGCCGCGCGAAGCGATACCAGTAGGCCTCGCGCCGGCGATAGATGCGCTGCACCTCGGGTTGCAGGGCCAAGGAGAGTCGTCGCGCCATCTCACCCGCGGTAGCGAAGCGATCCTTGGGATCAGGCGCGAGCGCCACCAGCAGTACCTCGACCAATTCGGCGTGACACGACTCGGGGAGAGCCGCCAGAGTTTCCGCGTCGACGCCGTGCCGACGCCGTTCGGTCATCGCCGACAACATTTCGAGCCAGTTCCGCTGTCCCGGTTCATCGGCGAAGGGTCGCCGGCCTGTGAGCAACTCCCACAGCAACACCCCCAGCGAGAAAATGTCACTGCCGGCCGTGAGATCCTCCGGGCACCGCGCTTCGTCCGGGTTGTAGGCTTCCATTTGCTCGGGCGACATGTAGCCCAAACTGCCGCCGAAGAACGCCTCGGGGCGAGCTCCCTCCAGTTTGGAACTGTACGAGACGTTAAAGTCCGCCAGCTTCGGCACGCCCTCCGCCGATAACAGCACATTCGCCGGTTTCAGATCGCGGTGCAGGGTGCCATGGCGGTGAGCATAATCCAGCGCCGAAGCAAGCTGAGCCCCGATCCAACACACGACCTCGTCCCATTGCATGCGGCGCAATTGATCGCGCGTCAACTCGTCATTGGGCAACTCGTCGTGCTTTGCCAGGGCTTGGTCAATCACATCCAGGACCAATTGACCGACGCGCATGGACGGTGGGGTTTCGCGAACGCGAGCCACCACGGCGGAGAGGTCATTGCCGCGAACATACTCCATGTACAAGAGGCCCAGATTCTGTTCCGGGATGAACCGCTCGTCGTAGACACGGACGATGTTGGGATGGTCGAGCTGCGCGAGTGTCTGTGCTTCGCGACCGCCTCGTCGCGACACCTTCAACGCCACCAAACGCTGCATCGATCGCTGCCGCGCCAGCAGCACCCGCGCGAAGGTGCCCTCTCCCAATAGCTCCAATAGATCGAAGTCGTCGAGTTGCTGTCCGGGCTCGACTTGCGGTCGATCGTTGCGCAGCTTCAACGTCGCGGTGATGTCGTTGGTCTGAATGGCGAAGAGCCGTTCCAACGTTTTGGCTTGATCGGAAAATCGCAGCAGGTAATCTTCCTTCTTGTGTACCTGGCCCAACTGACGACGCACGAGAAACTCTTCGACGATCAGATCGCAAGGCAAGCCTCGTTCACCCCGCAGCGCGGGAAACTGAGCGGCGTACTGTTCAATCGTTAGCGGTTCGCAATCCCGTTTCCAACGGAACTCCAAATCGGCCTTGATCAATTCGACGAGCGCGAATTGAGCCACCCCAGGTGCGTCGGGCGGCAGATAGTCTCGAATCTGAGGGGGCGTGTCGTGCGTCTCCCACGCTTCAATGAACGCCGTGAGGTGTTCCAATAGCATGTCCCAAGCACTGGTGCCGTCATTCAACTCCTGCGGGCTTGCGGACGTTCCGTGTGACAATCGCTTCCACCTTCCTATCAACCGATCTTGAACTTCGTGCTCCGTCACCGCGACGTCTTTTCCGTGAACGGCGCACGGGATCATGTTTCTATCCCGTCTGTGCTCGATGGTCAAGTTAATTCCCAACCACGATTGTGGCGAGTGTGATCGTCAGGCGTTGCATGAAAGCCGCGTCATCCCCCACCCTTCTCGAACAAGCGCCCGCAACCCAAACCACGGTTTAGCACGTGGTGACTGCTACTTTGGAGGCCGCGTGGTTGTGGTCGTCGTGTCCACCTGATACTCGAATCTCCAACCGGTCACAGGATGCACGACGACGAATGCGTCCCGTTCTATCAGTTCGGGAGAATAGGTAATCACGAACTGGCCAAGTCTCGGTGACGGGACTTCGTCCCGCCTATCCCCGACAACGATCGACGCCTTGGCCAGTGGGTCGTTGCAGTACATGGTTACGCTTTTTGGCTTCGGAAGTTTTGTGGTGACCTCGCGTTCTTGGCCAATCGTCGTCGCAGTAGCCTCCGCTCGCTTGAGAGCGCCGTGCATGGGGAAGAGTTTCGCGTATCCCACACGCCACTCTCCATCACGGAAAACAGGCTCTATCGCTCCAAGAAAAATGCTGAGCGTTGCGCTCATCACCATCGAGCCCTTCGGTTGGTTGGCCGATATCCAGGGGTTTTCGTTTCTGAGCGCGTCGGAAACCGGCAGAGTGAAGTTGCCGTCAGAGTCTAGCGGAAGCGTCTGGTGACCGTCCTTGGTTTCGAGTGTAATGCGAATATCGCTGGGCCTTACCCCGGGCTGGCGGCTTCTCGCGGAAAACCTGACGGACTGCGCCGCGATACCATCGACGTCGGGGACATCGACGTTGGCGAAAGCGAGTGCCGTTGCGTATCTCATGCGTGCCATTTCGTCAGCGGCGGACGTTGTGGCAAGAACCAGTAAGACAACGGCAAGCGGGTAATAGTAGTGAGTCTTCATACGTCACAGAACGTTGGGATCAGACACATCAAACGGACACATCAAACGGGTCAGAACTCTTTGTTGAGGGCAAATGGTAAATCAATGAGTCCTGCCCCTTTGATCCAACCTCGTGTTTCTATCCCGTCTGTGCTCGGTGGTCAAGCAAATTCCCAACCCCGATTGTGGCGAGCGAGATCGTCAGGCGTTGCGTGAAGGCCGCGTCATCCGCCTCCTTCTCGAACAAGCGTCTGCGGCCCACACCACCGATCAGCACGTGGAACAGCATCCCCCCGGAGCAACGCTGGCAGATCGTGGCATGGCAAGGGCGATCACGACGACCTAAACTCATCATTAAGCGAGCCCATCCCGCTTTCGTCGCTCGTTCTTCGCCAAGGATTTTGGCACGTCAGTTCAGGCACAGAAGTTCAACGAGGCCTACAGTCAGTTGGGTATTACCGGTGCTTCCGCCCTAAAAAACGCCGGTAACGTCCGCGAACTGC
>JBGTHH010000044.1:0-2928 GCA_041746275.1 Pirellulaceae bacterium
ATCTCGATCGGCCACTTTTCCATAACGGCATCTCCTGTCGCAAACAAACGCATGTGGTGGACTCAGGCCGGCCAGTTACCGGACGTGAGGCTCATCGTACACACCTCGCGCGACGATGCCCACCCCCGCAGGGCAACTGAACAACCTAGCCAAGAAACACCATTGCCCGAGGGTGGTTACTCGGGCAAGTGGCAATTTGCGAGAATCTCCTGAAGACATCACGCCTTCTTGACTAACTGTTCGTACTCCTTGGCCACTTCGCTGCCATCCGGGGTCTCGTCGTTGTGGATGTCGAACCAAGAGTCCTTGAATTCGATGTAGCCACTCTCACCGCGCGATGAACGCTTGATCGCGATATTGGAGGTTAACGCGATAATCCCGTCCCCCATGGCGACTGCGGGGCGGCAGCGTGGTTGCGCGTCGATGCTGGGGTCGCGCGGATCGGCGTTGCGAATCAACCAAGCCCAATGTTCCATTTCCTCCGTATAACCGCGGCTGACGGGACCGGCATCGGCCGCCTTGGCGAGCGAGGCCGCCGTGCTCGGGCCACCGCTGGCCTGCGTATCGAGGACGGGGCCCGCCTTGCCATCCTTCACGGTAATGCGGGACGAAGTGTCGGCGTCGCGATAAAGCATCACTTCTTGCTCGGTCGCCAGTACCAGAGTGCCCTTGGTTCCCATCACGATCTCGCCATAACCTCCGAAACCGTTGCCGTTGATCGATGAGTAGGTCACGACAATCTTGCGGTTCGGATCCTGGTCGTAACCGGCCAGCCCTGATTCGGGATCGGGGAAATTACTGACTTTGTCGCGATACCCCACGTCGAACCCGGCATCGTAGTGCGGTCCTGGGAACTCGAACATGCAATAGACATGATCGTCCGCATCGCGATCCAACGGGAAAATATGGCGACCCCCGACGGCATGGACGGAGAGCGGATGCACGTGAACTTGATCGGCCCGCGACCGATCACGATTATGCAAGGCACTGACAAAGATGCTAGCCGCGTCGAGTTGATGGCTCCCCAATTCGGCCATCAGTCCCCCGCCGGTTCGCTCCCATAAGCGCCACCGACAGAGCTCCTCCAGTGCCGATCGCTCGCGACCATTGCTCAACCGCAAATCCTGATAGCCGTGGTCTTTGGCCGTGACATTGCGATCTTCGTTCCAGGCCGCCCATTGAGCGACTTTCTTCTGCCAGATGTCGTACTGAGTCGAATCTTTTTCGTTCTTCAATCGAGCTTCGTAGTTGCGTAGCTCCTTGAGAATGCGATCTTCCTTTTCTCTTTTGCCGTTGACGACGATTTCCTCGCCGCCCGGCAAGGGCGGAGCCCAACTGTCGTTGCCCGGCAAATTACCTCGATGCCACTGAGCCCGGATGTGGTGGACTTGGCCAAGCACACCCCACTGAATCAGATTCACGGCATTGTCGTACAATACGCTGTAGTGACGTTGGTGCCCCGTGGTCAGGTACAAGCCGGCTTCCTCCGACACGCGTGACATGACCTTGCACTGGGCAACGTTGTGCGCCATCAGCTTTTCGGTCAGTACATGCTTGCCGGCCTGCATCGCATCCACGGCGGCTTGAGCGTGCAAAAAGAGCGGCAAGGCGATGATCACGGCCTCGATATCCGGGTTCTTCAGCAACTCTCGGTAATCTTCATACACGGCCACGTGTTGCCGCGCTTCATCCTCGGTGCTCCAACCGTACTTGGTCATCAAGCCGGTGCGGATACTGTGAGTTCGTTGGGGATCCGAACCACCCCAGTCGCCATGAAACGCTCGATGGATGTTGTACGGGCGAATGTCCGAAATCGCGACGACTTGCAGGTAATTCGGGTTTAGGGCACCGATCAGCACGCCACCTTCATCGCCGGTGCCAATGATGCCGACGCGGACGGGATTGTCCAACGTGCCGCCGTAGCCGAAGTAGGCCGCGCCCAGACCTCCCATCGTGACGGCACCCGATGCGACCATCCCTTTCAAGACGTCGCGACGGGAAATCCCGATGGCTTCGTAATAGTTCGCCGTACCGACTTCGCGATCCTCTGTTGTGATACTTTTCATGTTGGCTTTCCTTGTTTGGACGGACAGCACCATCCGCCGAGTAGTCCGAGGAAAAAATCGACCCCGGCAGCCCGCCCCGAGGCGGTTGTCGCAATCACCAGCAGCGCCATGGCCTCGATAAGCTGCGGCCAGACGGGTGCCGCACCGGGACTACCGGGCCATTGCGAGACGATGACCGAGCAGAGAAACAATCCCGCCGCCGCTGCGGCCGCGCGAGTAAACAGACCGATCATGAGCAACAAACCCAACGTCGCATCAAAATAGGGAATGATTTTATCGATCGTACGCGAATCGAGCGTGCGCCGCCCAGGACGTTCGATGGTCACTCGGCCGACACTTCGTTGCTCTGGGCTGGCCAACGCGTTTAATTCGGCTTCGTAGCCTTCCCAGATCTTGTCAATCGGGTTCAGCAGTTCGTATCGCTTCGATTGCAACTCGCCTTCAATCTTATTCAACTGCCCCTGGAGCGAGGCGACTTGAACGCGTTCTTTTTGTTGACGATAAGCGTCGCGGCGGTCCAAGCCCAACTGGTATTCGGTGATATCGCGTTTGTTGTCCGCCAAGTGGGTTTCCAGTTGAGTCAGCCGACGTTCCGAGATCTGCTTTGCCCGCTCCGTTTGCTTTTCGTCCAGGGAGTAGTGCCGCACCACGCGTTCCCGAAAGTGATCCCACAGCGATTTCGTCTCCTCGAAATCCAATCGAGCCACGCCATCGGCATCCCAGACCATGTCGTGAAATGACGAGGCGAATGGTCCTCTAGCATTGCTCAGAAATCCAACCGAGGACCAACTCGGATTCCGTAACTTGTCCGCACCTTCCGTGAAAAAGTGAAAGCCGATGACGATTCGTAACGCAATCAGCG
>JBGTHH010000045.1:0-6669 GCA_041746275.1 Pirellulaceae bacterium
TGGCGGCGATTAAAGATTCCTCGGGCGATTTGCCGCACATGATGCGGATGATCGCGGCTGTCCGGCCAGTTCGTCCCGACTTCGGATTCTTGACGGGCTGGGATGCCGCCTTGATGCCGATGTTGTTGCTGGGCTGCGACGGAGGTACCAATGCGACCAGCGGAGTCGTGCCCGAGATCACTCGTAAGCTGTATGACTTGACACTCGACGGACAAATCGACGCGGCTCGCGAACTGCAATACCGTTTGTTGAAACTCTTCGATGCGATGCTCTTCTCCGCCGAGTTTCCGGAAGGATTCCGCGCGGCCTTGCGTTTACGTGGGATCAAGACCGGTACCGGGCGACAGCCGCAATCGTTGGTGCAGCAGCGGGAGTTGGACAAACTGAGCGACCAACTCCAATGCCTGCTCGCCGCGGAAGGATTTACGGATCAGCCGGTCGGAGGCTGCGCGATCGATAAGGCAGTCGACTCGGATCAAGTCGCTCGCATCGTCCAGACGGTGGTCGGCGAACTGAAGAAACGCGGCATGGCATAAGTATCCGAAACGGGGACAGGCACCCGACATCGGGCGACAACGTTACCGACAATAAACTTCCGGGAGCCAGTCCCCGTTTTCGGACAGGCTCTCACAGTGTCAGGTAACGCAAGGCATTGCGAATCGGCTGGTTCTTGACATACAGTTTCGGCTGGCCAATCAAACCTCGACCCACGTAATGATTGGGCGGCAGGGCAGGGGAGGGGATCGGAACGATCACCGCGCTGTTGGGCACGAGCGCGGTGGCACTACTGTTCGCATGGTAGGCCGTCACCGCGACCGGGCGAGCCGCAGCCTGGGGCACATCACTGAGAAAGTATGGCCTCTGCACGACGGTTGCTCCGGGGCGAGCCGTTTGGGCCTCAGTTACCACAAAGGGACTGGCGGTCGCCATGTACTGAGTTCTCGCGACGACAGGCGGCGGAACCAATGTCTGAGCGCTCGCCAACGAACCAGTCAAGCAAGTTGCCAGCAGCGCGATGAATGTGGCACGTTTCATGATGAGCCTCCGTTCTAACTCGGAAATGCGAGTCAATTCCTGCACACGAACGAATGCAATCCTCATGCCGAAGTGCGTACACGGCCACCAACGCTGGTCTCCTCTCAGGCTCAAAAGCCGAACAAATACCGACGATTTCAACTTTCATCAAAATTTCCGTGTGATCTTCCAGCAACGTCCATTGCCTGTAATTCTTACAAGCTGACGATTGAGCGTGCTTTGGGAATCACAGCGAGGAGAGTTCGTTACGGACGACCTGCGCCATGCTAGCGATGTCATGCGTGGGCTTTGATGTTACGATGTAGCGATCGTAGCCGCGAGTTGATCGAGTCTCACTTCGTCCCCCTGAACGCCCATGATGCTCCGTTGGTTGGTCAGTAACTGGGTACAACAAAACGCACGGCAACAACTACAAGCCGTGGTCTCCGAGACGTTGCGCGCTCGACAAGAGCCGACGGATGACGAGCAGACCCCACCGCCTCCCGCCGACGTCGTCTTCATTTTTGCTTTGAGCGTCGAAGCCGCCGGACTGGTCGATCTGCTCCAAGACACCGTCACGACGCGTTGCCAGTCCCACGTCGAGCACCTCGGTCGATGGCAGGATCGTGTGGTCTTGATTGTCGAAGCGGGAGTTGGTCAACAGGCCGCGGCAACCGCGACGCGCGACGTGATCAAGCTGCATCAGCCTCCGTGGATCGTGTCGGCGGGCTTCGCGGGCGCGTTGAACTCCCAGTTGCGTCGGGGCCATATTCTACTGGCCGACGAGGTGGTGGATGTCGCGGGCCACCGGCTGGAAATCGGACTGACGGTCGATTCCGCAGCGGTCGAGACTTCTCCATGGCTGCATGTTGGCCGGCTGCTGACTGTCGATCAACTGATCCGCACCAAGGCCGAGAAGGAAGAGTTGGGCAAAACGCATGGAGCCTTGGTCTGCGATATGGAAACTTACGCCGTGGCGGAAGTGTGTCAGCAGCAGCACGTCCGCATGATGTCAGTGCGGATCATCAGTGATGGTTTGGACGACGAGCTGCCCAAGGAAATCGAGGGCCTGCTGCAACAGGCATCCTTGGCAGGCAAGTTAGGTGCGGCGGCGGGCGCGATTTTTCATCGACCCTCCAGCGTCAAAGATATGTGGCAACTCAAGGAAGACGCGTTGAAAGCCACCGATCGACTGGCTCGCTTTTTAACGGGTGTCATCGATCAACTTCCCGGCCGGTGACTAACCCGGATTACTCTTCAGCTCGGCAGCAATCGTCGCAAGCATCGAACCGATCTTATGGTGGATCTTCGCCGCCGGGCTGGAAGGGGTTGCAGCGGCAGATTCGCCAGGCACCTCGCAGGGCACCTCGTAGCGGGCCGTACTTTTGCACCGCTTGAATAAAGTAATTGCTGCACGTGGGCGTAAAGCGACAGTTGCGTCCCAGCAACGGACTCAGAAAGATCTGATACAGCCGCACCAGGCCGATCATTAGTCCAGCCGGCACGGCGACGAACAGGACTCGCAGCCAAGTCACGGGTGCTTCCTCGCCAGTTTGCGCACAACACTCCAGGCCACCGCGCACAACGATTTTTCAATCCGCGCGAGATCCGCGACAGCACCCTTGCGGGGACGCACCACGAAATCAAATCCAACCGGGAGGTCGGCCTGATGCAGTCGAAATGCTTCGCGGAACAACCGCTTCCAGCGGTTTCGAACCACCGCATTGCCCACTTTCCGCGAGACTGACAATCCCAGCCGCGAATGGTCGCAGCCGTTGGCCCGGCCGTTCATTACTACCACATCATCGGCGGCAAACGTGTCGGCGGCGAATACACGTTCAAAGTCGGCTGGCTTACGCAGTCGCATCCGCTGGGTGAAACGCAGCCGTCGGCGAAGGTCATCGGGCGGCGTCGAGTGGGAATCGGACATACGTTTCACATCACAAAAACAACGAGACCAACCTCGAAACGTAGCAGAAGTGCGGCCTACAGGGAAGCGACAACAGCGATACGTGTTCCCCGTCAAACCAATGGACGACCAGACGTGATACGGTTCGATTCCTCGAAGGAAAAGCACGTCGACGCTCCTCGTGGCCAAGCTGACCGAACTCTACAACGGCGAGCCCGTGGGTTCGGCGCGGCTCGGCAGGTCTTATGGTACGGTCGCATGTCGGACGCGAAGCAGGGCATGCGCGAAGCCGAAGAAGCCCGGCGAGGTCTGGCCGATACCTGCTTGGACAACGATCTGCTGAACGCTTTGGCTGAAGTCAACGCCCACCAGCGTGATGCAAACAACCGTCGGTGCGAACTCGAAAAAGAGATTCGTGAGTTGTGAGAAGGCTCGCGGTCCGACCTGCACGAGACCAAGTTCGCCCATTGGCCGTCGAAGATCGATAAGCTGGAACAGCGGGCCGAACACCGCAAAGAGAAGGCCGACGCCCTGGAACCTGAATTGGCCGAGGTCCATGCAGCGATCAACGACCTAGACAAACGCGAGAAGGAACTCCGCGAGAAGATGCTTGAGCCGTAGTCGCGACGTTCACTTTTCCCGGTCGAGGATGTGCGTCCGGTCTGCTCTTTGACAATTTGGTTTGGTGCAATGAGCCGCCGGGCGTGGCGAACCCGGTGGCTAGGGGGGGACCCCTGTGTCTAAGCTACATCTTGGAATTCAAGTAAACCAGCGTCGCCAACACTTACTGTTGCCGTATGGTTAGATGTGTCAAAGATGACAAGCAGATAGTCGTTTGCCTCTGTTCCGCTCCGACGCAGATATGGCCCTATTCCCCAGGCATTCGACTCCTTCACAACTAGTGTCCCGGCCGTCGGATCTCTGGCACTCGTAAGCTGAAACTCGCCTTGAATAAGATCTCTTTTTGCAGACGGAATGCCCATTACTCCAGACTCTACATTGGCGGATGAAACGCGGTAAACGATCCAGATTCGGCCATCGTCAGTCCATCCATGATCTTGTACGACGCGTTGAGCAGATCGTTTTTTTGTCAATGACTCGATCAACGCCGGCGTTGCCTTTGCACCCGTCAGACCATATACACCCGGGGCGTATCGGAAGATTGTCGGACAGAACTGGATGCACCTCCAGAACGACGGGATGCCAATGCCTGCCTGAGTCGCCTTCTTCTGTAGGTCTTCGCGGCGACAAATCGGGCCATGTTTCATGAGAAGTCCCACCACCCTTGCCTCGTCCCCTTTCAACAGTGTTGTCGGATCGTCCTGCATAATTGCCTTAACGCACTGACCATCAACTTCTATCTCGTGCATCTGTCGACACAGCTCGAGGAGGATTTTTTTCGGGGGGATACGCCCCAGAAGCCGATGATCGCGCCGAATAGCCGCACGCAACTCTCCGACATCGATCTGACCGCAGACGGAAAGCACTTTCCGGATCCTCGGACGAAGACCAGTGTATTGGCCGCTCTCAAACCAAAACCATCCAGCAACTTCGTCGAGCCAACGAAAGCCATCTAGTGACCGAACTGCGGCAGCGACTAGCTCCTTTGCTTTGTCCTTTGGAAGAGCAATCTCACAACGTTCGAGTACGTCTTCGATGACGGCTGCTCCAAACTTGCTGACGAGCTTGCGAGCGGTGTGTTCAATCCTCTTCAGATAGCCAACTTGCGCCGTCGGAAGTACAAGTGCCGTTTCGTCAGTACCAACGAACTCGAAAGCCACGTCTCGACGCAGAAACTGTCCAACTCGCACTAGGCTCTCTAGACGCGTACCTTTTTCAATTAGTGCCTGTTCCACAAGGAGGTTCTCAACGATTGACAGAGATGCGGGAATCTGATCGCGAATCAATGAAAGCGCTGAATCGATTGCAGGCGCGAACGGCGGTTGCGGAAGTTTGGCGATCTTGCTCGGAGCGCAGATCTGACGAATGCGTTCGCGGGTAAGCTTATACTTGTCGCCCATGACCTGAAGTGTCATCAGCGGCTTCCCGTGAAAGCCGTAATACTCGGCCACCAGCCCCTTATTGCGGGCCGCAGCTTGCTTGCCCACTATCAAGTCGGTTAGCTCCATCTCGACAGTTTGCTGTGCACAGCGACGAACCGAAACTCGAAGTTGCTCCAGTTCCTCGCGCCGCCCGAGGATCGCTAGTCGCTCAGAACCGTGCCGCAGGTCACCAATCGCAGGAATACTCGCATCAATTTTGCGTAGCAAGCGACCGAGCCGTGGATCAGACTGATCAACTTGCAGAACACCAGGTACAATACAGATGTCGTCAATGGCCTTGTTGACATCATGAACCAATGACTTCCCGCCGTGTACAAGATACCCGGCTGCTTCGCGAAGGCGGCATACGTTTGTCAGAAGATCGAGAATGCACACCTCACCAAACCCCCGCAGCTCAATCAATTCGCCCACTGTCTTCACTGCCAATTGCGAGATTCCAGTTATCCTCTCTCGGTCAAGAACATTCCGCGTGCGTCGTTGAAGGCAGAGATCAGCAATTGTCGTTCCTGGCGGCAACGGTGGAATCGTGCTAGTGAGCACAGATTCCGCCGTGGAATTCTTTGCGCGAATTAGTTCCAAGAGGATGCGACACTCATCCCGTTTGCACGGTATCGCCGAGAACAGTGGATACCGCCGATGTTCAACACGCTCAACGGCATCGATTAGGTCGCAGAGGCTTTCCGCCCCAAAGTTCGGCAACGCTATGGCTTGACGAAGCGTTAACCGTCCGATCTTCGTTGGATCTCTTTTGAATCCGGCCTTGATCAACGCGTTAAGTGTTCGATTGCGCAGCCCCATCTGTTCGAGCTTGATTCCACCTGGAGGTGCAGGAACGTGCCGATCTGCAAATGATGCTGGGACGAATCCCGATCGGCGAATTACATCACAGCATCCTGTTGGAAGGAAATTGCTTCGACCCTTCCAGCCATTCAGTTTTTGTACGTTGGTTTCAGGCGGGTCGTTGCCGACTTCAGCCTCAACCGATGTCATTAAATCAACCAGCGACTTAATGCCGAATGCACGAATACCAAGCGCTTCGTGAATGGTTAGACCGGTGATACCGCCGGGAACTTCGTTGATCCTGGCGCTGTTGAGACAATTAAATGTTCGGACTTCGATTTCGAGTTCTTCGAGCCTCAGATCGGCATGGACCGGAGATATCCGTTGGGAGCCGATACTCGATTTGATGTCGTCGACTCGGGAAGCAAGATGCCCGACTAACAGCCCCCCCAGTTTTTTACAAGTTGCCTCATCAAATTGCTTCCACGCGGTTGCATCTAGTTCTGAGAACCGAACGCCAGCCTTCGGCACCTTATGCCGAAGAAACGGCTCAAGGAGTGACGGTGCGATCGGATGACCAGATCTTGGATAGGAGGAGATGGGCATACCCGCTCAGATTATCAAGTTGCATAGAGTGCTGCGGCGCGGCGCGCCATTCGATTCAGCGTGGCACGGATTTCGACCATTGCCTCCGACGGTTCGATGAATTCGCCGTTTTGATCCATCTCGTGGGCGAGCGCGATGGCGTACTCAGAAAACGCTACTTCGTAAGCAAGTCGCCGAAATACAGGGTCGTCGATGCTGCCACTTCCTTTGGCGGCGTGAATCTGCGGGTGTTCAAGATTGACATAGATTGTTCGTTCTGCAGGCACATAGCTTGCGCGCGGCGAATCGAACCCCATC
>JBGTHH010000046.1:0-2710 GCA_041746275.1 Pirellulaceae bacterium
TTCCAAACCTCCCAATCCCGTTCCCGGTAGGCCTTGCCAAGACAACAAGTTTCCCGGTGTCCGACCGGTCGCTGAGTTTAGCCACGTGGAGTCGAGTCGCAAGTCGTAGGCCGCGTTGCGGGGACTGTACAAATGAGCCCAGGTCGTGCCACGTACGAGTTGGCGTTCCAGATCGATATCGACCAAATCGACTTGGTTGACTTTCACCTCACGCGATTTGAAACCACGCTGCAGTACCACGCCCACGACGCAGAACAAACAAGCGATAAGCGGGAAGGTGATCCAGGTCCAACCCAGGCGGCGAATGACGTCGCGCAGAAAGAAATAGTCCGCGGGACCAATGAGCAGCAGGTAAGCCACGATCAATCCCGCGACCCACGAAAACGGCACTAGCTTGACGCCCGAGAACTGTTCCACGGCGCAGCGCAGTTGTCCCACCAGATCGTTGTAGCCCAAATGCACCAACTGCCCGGCTCCCTCCTGAGCAGCATGACGTTGGCCGTCTTGGTCCGACTCGCCGCGCAACAACTTTTCCAACAATCGATTCCTGCCTTCCCATGTTGAAAAGGGAGGCTGATCGAGATCGACGGCGATAAACACGACGTGTCCCAAGCCGGTGGGCGTGCGAACGACAATGGGACGCACGCCTTCGCCAGTTTGTTCTTGGACGTAAGTTTTCCCGCGCACGTTGTCGAGCAAAGTCATCACCAGTGTCGTACGCTCCCCCGAGTCCCGCACTGCGTTGATGGCTTGCGAACTTCCGACATAACTCTCTAGCGACGACAAACCTCGCAAGGGCAAGACTCGGGAGAACGTACCCGGTGCCAATTCATGCAGCGGACTTGTCGCACTCAACGCCCCCTCCCCTTGCGAGCCGACACACAGCACGAGTCGACCACCGAGTTCGACCCATTGCTGTAGCGCCGAGGCTTGTGCGGGCTGCAGACCATTCACCAAGCTCAGATCGCTGGTCGACAAGACAACTGTGTTTATCGCTTCGTAAGCCTGCCATTGAGTGGGCAAGTCAACGATCTCGCTGAGTGTGGTGACGTGCGAGGACTTGAGTGTCTGGGCCAAGCCGAGATCCGCGCCAATGGTGAGAATCCAATCGCGATCAGAAGGTAACGACGACGGGAGTTCCCCGGCGACGAACGTTCGTTGGACGACGACCCCCGCCGCATCCGACAACTCGACGGTCAACTCGGATTGAACCTGTCCGAACTTGGCGTATCCAACCAGCGGCTGCGTATCGCGTGCCGGAATGCGAGTCGACTGCTCGTCAACAAACGTGACGGGGACACGATCGCCATCGGGTGTGGTCAGCGATAACCGCACGTCCAGGTCGGAGTCGCCCGCCGAGACCGTGACGCGCACGGCGGTCCAGTAACCAACCTTATAGGTTCCCCGCACGCCAAGACTGACCTCGTCGATGGTGGCTCGACGGGCTGGTTGTGCCTTTACCGATGAGGTCGTCGCGAGAACCGCCAACCAGACCGCGAGCATCACAAAACGGAAACGATGGAGCTGCGGCATGGTTCTGGCAGGGACGGTAAGCGAATTGAATTGCTTCAGGATAATCTCGACCACGCGCGGCGCGAATAGCCGGGCCAAACAAGCTCATGAATGTTAAGGCTTCTCGGCATCATCACAAATACAAGCGAAACGACCACAACCCGGGCAACCCGCTCCATACTTCCGAGCGACCGCTTGAGTGAGGTCGACCTCAGCCACGTTGGCAATTGTCGTGAGCCACGCCAGGACGTCGGCAAACTCCTCCATTTTGTCGTCAGCACTGCCATTGCGTAGTGCCGCCGCTAATTCGCCCACTTCCTCCATCAGCCACATGAAGGTGCCGTCGATACCTCGCGCGGCATCCTTCTCGAAGTACATCGTGCGGATCAGTTGCTGGAAATCAGCCAGTGAGACGCTGGGGGCGGTCTCATTCGGGGATGTCGATTTGTCCGGGTGTTGTTCGTTCACAAGGTCTTGGTCCTATGCTACGCCACGGGAGGAGGCTTGGTTCGCTAAGCTGGAGTTTGGGTTGATCTTCGTTCACCGGTTTTTGAACATGACCAGCACCGATACAATGCCGCACGTGGAATTCCCAGGTGGGGAGTCGGTCGCATTAACATTCGCCCTTTCATTTCACGGGCGGTTAGGTCGCTGTTATGTCTGAGTTCGTCACGGTTGCCAAGGTGGGGGATATTCCCGAAGGGGAAGGACGCGCGTTCGCCGTTCAAGGACGCATGGTCGCGGTCTTTCAGGAGCAAGGGAAATACCTCGCCATCGACGACTTCTGTCCGCACATGGGAGCTTCCTTGGCAGGCGGTTATTTGGAGGGTGGCATCGTCGCCTGTCCCTGGCATGCCTGGCGTTTCAAGATCTGCGATGGCACTTGGTGCGATAATCCCAAGATTAAAATCGACAGCTTCGAAGTGCGACTCGTCGGCGACGAGATTCAGGTCCATGTCCCCCCACCCGCTCCTCGGACGCCACCTGGCGATCCGCCTGTGTAAGCAACGCTGGGGATGCGTCTAGTGCGCTGTCCAGGCTAGAAGTTGGAGTACAGCCTTCAGGCTGCCCATTACCGGCTAAAGCCGGAACTCCAACCCGAGCACTAAGGCGATGGTTCGATCGTGGTTTGAGAGGTTATGGTCGTGGCAATGTTCATCTTAAACTCGCGGTACATGCCGCTCATGTTCAACTTCAG
>JBGTHH010000047.1:0-7930 GCA_041746275.1 Pirellulaceae bacterium
GTTCGATCCGGGTCTGTTCGACTTGCGACCCGAACAAATCAAGCAGCTCAACGACGATCGCGTCGGGCGGTGCTTGGAACGCGTCTTTCGAGCGTTGAACACGAACTTGATCATGGACGTCGTGACGCATGTCGTGCGGGAGTTCGACATCAGCTTGGACGAGTTACACAACGATTCGACGACCGTCTCGTTCTGCGGCGAGTATCCCGAAGCCGAGACGGAAAAGCTCCGCGCCGGTCAAATGACTCCCGCCATTACTTGGGGGCACAGCAAGGACCATCGGCCCGACTTGAAGCAACTGCTGTACATCCTGACGGTCACCAACGACGGCGGCGTGCCGATCTATTTTCAAGCCGCCAGCGGCAACGTGGTCGACGACCAAACGCACCAAGCGACGTGGAAGCTGATGGCCCAGCTCACGGGCCGCAAGGACTTCGTGTACGTCGCCGACTGCAAGCTCGCGACCACCGAACAGATGCGTGACATTGCCAGTCGCGGCGGCCGCTTCATCACGGTCCTGCCCGCCACGCGTAAGGAAAACACCACGTTTCGAGCGACTTTGGTCGAACAGCCCGACGCGGTCGCGTGGCGCGAGTTGTATCAAGTGGTCGACGAAGAAGGCCACGTCGAGAACGTGTTGCGTGTCTGCACGGACGAGCATCTTACGAAGGAGGGGTTTCGTCTGCTGTGGTTTCACAGCCGCAGCAAACAGACGTCCGACGCCGCGACGCGGGCGACTCGATTGCAACGAGCGATCCGCGATTTGACGGCGTTGCGCGAGCGACTGGTCAGCCCGCGAACACGCTTTCGTCTGCGTGAGAAAGTCGCCGAGGCGGTCGATGCGCTGCTCGACGAACATGCGGTGCGTGAGTTGTTGCATGTCGAGATCGGCGAGTTGGTAGAGGAATCGTTTCGACAAGCGAGTCGCGGTCGTCCGAGCAAGAAGACGAAGTACGTACGCGCGGTGCAAACACGTTTCACGATCTCGTGGGAAGTGGACGGCGAGCGGTTGGCTCGCGAGGCGGCGGGGGACGGTGTGTTTCCATTGCTGACGAATCTCACCGAGTGGACGGCGCGGGACGTGTTGGACGCCTACAAGCGTCAACCGATCATCGAGAAACGCTTCTCGCAACTGAAGACGGACTTCCGCGTCGCTCCGGTGTACTTACAGAACGTAGAGCGGATTGTGGGTTTATTGGCGGTGTACTTTTTCGCGTTGATGGTGCAATCGTTGTTGGAGCGTGAGTTGCGTCGGGCGATGAGCGAGTCGCATCTGGGTGAACTCCCGTTGTACCCGGAGGGCCGCCCTTGCAGCCGCCCGACGACACGTCGCGTGCTGGACTACTTCGCCCCGTTGTCGAGCCACACGCTGACGACCTCGCCTCCGTCATTGCCCACGACGATCACGACGGAACTAACGCCCCTGCACCGCCGCATCCTCCAACTCCTCGACATCCCCACGACCGCCTACGACCAATGACACAATTCAAGCCGCCCAGAAACTTCCAGATATGGGAGACGAGATGTGCGGAAAGTGCGCAATAAAATCGCAAAACGCCTAGAAATACCACCAATATCGCGCCGTAAAGGGTGACAACATTGCCCGATCTCGACTTGTGTAAGGCTCGCATTTGTTCCGAAGGGCTCCTGATGGTGCCTGAGTACTTGAGTTCGCGGATTGTTGGCTGGCTCTCAATAACCGCGCTACAATGTATCATTACCTCCGGTCCGCCAGCATATACGATTTGTAAAATGCCTCCATCGCCACTCTCGAGCACGTTCCAGGTGACTCGCAATTCTCCAGTCTCAATCTTTGTCTGGTCCAATTCAAGTCGGACAACTTCTCTGCTTATCTTCCGCAATGATACCTCGAGTATGGGTGCCCCACCCTCGGTATGGATGAGCAACGGCTGTAGGATCGCGGCGCGCCGGATTGGCTCATTTCCACGGTTCCAAATCGCTAGTTGGACCGCCGTGACATCCTCTGTGATCGGACGGTTGTCATAGGATACGGCCAAACGGGACGCTGTTTCGTGATTGACTACAACAGCTCGAACTGGACTTTCGTAGTAGACGAGTTCTGGATAACGAACACTGACCAAATAGAAGTACACCGCAAGGATCAATCCCACAATGCTTGCAATCGATCCAAAGATTCCGACCCAGGGATTCGCGAAGAAGCGGAAGGTACTCGCGGCCCATGTCGCGCTCTGCGGCTCGTCCTCTGCATTTCCGCTCATCATATTGCACATCTGCCAAAGTGGATTGTTTGAATTCGCGTAGAGTGGTTATTGCCCACGACAAGAAGGTGTAGATTGCTGGGCATAGCCCGGTCGTCATGTCGCTAATTGAAAAACCGAGCACTATTGCTGGCTGGAGACTTTTTGAATCGATCGGCGATAAAAAAACCAGTTCGATTGAGCGGATAAACACTTCGCCTGAGTTCCAAGCTTTGGTTGAATAGTCTAACAAAGCTGTTACACCGTTGCCACTGAACGCTTACCGGGAGAACGGGGATATCGATCGGCAACGTCTTACGCAGTCGCTGCTGCCTGTCCCATCGCGAAGCGAAGGATTATGATGCCCCACGGATCGGTCGTCGGCGAACTTAAAATGCCCATGGGATCGGACTGCGAGAGACAACTATGGACCTGGGACTGAAAGACCGCGTGGTGCTGGTGACGGGTGGTTCGAAGGGAATCGGCGAGGGGATCGTTCGTGCGTTCCTGGCCGAAGGGGCTCGCGTGGCCAATGTCAATCGAAGCGAAGCGGAGGGCCGAGCCCTTGAACAGGAATACGCGGGACTCGGACAGGAATGCTTCTTTATTCCGGGTGATCTGTGCGATATGTCGACTTGCCAGCGAGCCGTCGAGCAGACGATTGAACGCTTTGGGCGGCTGGATGTGTTGGTCAACAACGCGGGAGTGAATGACGGAGTGGGACTCGATGCCGGGCCCGCGGCCTTTGTCGGTTCGTTACAACGCAATTTGATTCACTACTATGCACTAGTCCATTATGGTTTGGACGATCTCAAAAAATCCCAGGGCGTGATCATCAATATTGGCTCGAAGGTCAGTGTCACTGGGCAAGGCCAGACATCCGGCTATGCCGCCGCGAAAGGGGCCATCAACAGCTTGACCCGCGAATGGGCGTTGGATTTGGCCGAGTTTGGCATCCGTGTCAACGCCGTCCTGCCGGCCGAAACGTGGACGCCCCTGTACAGCAATTGGCTGAACACCCTGCCCGATCCCGTCGCGGCAAAGCGGCAGATCGAGCGGATGATCCCCTTGGGGCAACGGTTCACGACCAAAGAGGAACTGGCTGACATGGTGGTGTTTTTGGCGTCCCCCAGATCCAGTCACACGACGGGCCAGATCATCTTCGTCGACGGTGGTTACACGCACTTCGATCGACGCTACACGCCGACGTCGAGCTAGCACTTCGCGCTGTTTCGCAAGAAACCTGGACAGGGCACGACGCTTATGCTGTAATCCGTTCACAGCAGTCTCCCTCGCGCCATTGCGATGTCCCCGCGTGTCCTGCAACGGAAATCGCCCGATTGCCAGTTGCTGTAAGTCGACTGGCAATGAGTCCGCCGATGAGATCGAACTAAGGAGTCGAGTCATGTCCCGATTCAATCGTCGTACCTTCTTGAAGTCGGCCGCGGCGGCGAGCACCGTGTTCCCGCTGTTTACCATTGCGGGTACCAAGTCCTCCGGTCGTGTGATCGGTGCCAACGACACCATTCGCCTGGGCGTCGCCGGCATCCACGGTCGCGGGACGTCCCATATCGATGGCTTTGCGACTCAACCAAATGTCGACGTGACGTATTTGATCGATCCCGACAGCAGTCTCTTTGAATCGCGGAGTGCGATGGTCAAGGCCAAGGGAGGCAACGATCCGACCTGCGTGCAGGATATCCGTCGCGCGCTCGAAGATCAAAACGTCGATGCCATCTCCGTGGCGACGTGCAATCACTGGCATGCCTTGATTACGGTCTGGGCCTGCCAAGCTGGTAAGGACGTGTATGTCGAAAAGCCCATCAGCCACAATGTGTTCGAGGGTCGCCAATGCGTCGAGGCGGCCGCCAAGTATGAACGCGTGGTGCAGCATGGCACGCAGCAGCGCAGCAGCGAGCCTCGCGCCAAGCAAATGGCCGCGATTCACTCTGGCAAGTACGGCAAACTACTAGTTTCGAAGGGCTATTGCTGCAAGCCGCGTTGGAGCATTGGCCACCATCCGACGGAAGCCGCTCCCTCCACCTTGGACTTCGATCTGTGGCTGGGCCCCGCTCCCAAACGAGACTTCCACCGTAACTTGGTCCACTACAACTGGCATTGGTTCTGGGACACGGGAAATGGCGATACGGGCAACCAGGGCGTCCACGAGATCGATGTCGCGCGATGGGCGATCCCCGGCGCGACGTTACCGAACAAAGTCTGGAGCCTGGGTGGCCGCTTTATTCCCGAAGGTCCCGATCAGGGAGAGACGCCCAACATGCAGCTCTCGGTATATGAATTCAACGACGTGCTGCTGGTCTTCGAGACGCGTGGGTTGGTCGGGAACAATAAGAAGTACCCCAAGGCTCCCGAGAATAAAATCGCCAACGAGTTCTACACGACCGAGGGAAAGATCAGCGACGGCAAGTTTTATCCGCGCAGTGGTGGCGACCCCGAACCGGTTACCGGCGGCGAGGCCCGCGTCACGCCGGGTGGTTCGTTCGCCTCGTTCATCACGGCGGTGCGCAGTCGCCGCCCCGAGGACATCAATGGCGATGCCGAAGTCGCACATTATTCCAGCGCGCTCTGCCACTTGGGCAATATCTCCTACCGCTTGGGATCAACCGCGACTTTTGATGAGTCGACGCAAAGTCTAGGTGACAACAAGGATGTGGTGGAGTCGTTTCAAGCCTTGCGCGACAACTTGCGTAACGTGGATATCAAGCTCGCCGAAACCACATACCAAGTTGGGCGGACATTGACCTTCGATCCGAAGCTGGAAAAATTCATCGGCGACGACGAGGCCAATGCCTTGCTGACTCGCCCGTATCGCGCGCCGTTCGTGGTTCCCCAACAGGTCTAACGACTCGATCACCAAGATGTCGGAACCCTTTGATCCTTATTCGCAGTGGCTGGGGATCAGTCCCCACGAACTTCCCGCCGATCACTATCGACTGCTAGGGCTGACGCGTTTCGAAAGCGATCCGCAGGTGATCGACGCGGCCGCGGATCAACGGATGCTCCATATTCGCCAGTTTCAAACGGGTCCACGGGGAGTCCACACGCAGAAACTGTTGAACGAATTGGCCACTGCCCGCGTCTGCCTGATGAACCCTGGATCGAAGGCCAGTTATGACCAATGGCTCGAAGGTCTTTTCTTGGCCTCAGCTCCACCGCCTCAGTCCGCCATTCCCGAGGAGATCCCGACCTATATACCCGAGTTTCCGACGTATGTTCCCGAGGTGGTGATTGAGTTTCCCGATCAACCAATCCGTGATTCGAATGCGACGGGCTGGGTTGTGGGTGCCTTGGCGGGACTTGTGGTGGTCACCGCTTTGATCGCCGTGGCGACCATCGCGGGTTGGGTTGTCGTTAGCCCACAGCCCCAACCACCGCGGCGGACATCGGAATCCGATCCTGTACGTTATGGCGTTCCCGAGCGAGTGGATTTCGGCATCCAGCCTGTTGTCGTGCGACAGGAGTCGGATGGCACGCTGAACTTCTCGGCCACCTATGCCCAATTGCACGGTCCGACAATACGACGCGGTATCTCAGGAAATGTGGATGTCATCACCGATTGGGAGTCGCTGGACGATTGGGCGAGTTGGAACTTCCAGGTCGTAACGCTGCCACCACAAGGAATCTTTACGGTGCATGTGACGTACGCCGCACACAGCGATTCGGATGGCGGCAAGTTTGTGCTCGAGGTAGGAGACCAGCAACGCGTGTGCGACGTGCGTGGGACTGGCGAGCCGGTGACCGACGAGTACTTCCTGGCCGTGCCCCGTAATGGCGAACACACTCTGGCCGTTCGGGCTCAAAGCAAACCCGCCACCCGACTCATGACATTGAAGTCCGTGACGTTCAGCTTTCCGAGCAACTCCGCGCCGCAGTGAAAGCACTCGCTACGAGAGAATGCCGCGGGATTCCAGAAGTTCGAGCACGGCGGCGACGCACTGCGGGATCGACCACTCATGCGTGGGCAGCACCAGATCCGGCGCGACCGGCACCTCGTACTCCGACGTCACTCCTGGGAAATTCGGCATCTCGCCCGAATCCGCTTGCGGATAGTGGCCGTCGGTGTCGCGCTGGCGACAGACCTCGACGGGTGCCGATAAGTGTACGACGATAAAACGATCGCGTCCGATCACATCCGCCGCCTTCTGTCGCACGTCTTCCCGAGGCGCGACGAAAGCTCCGATACAGATCAGCCCCGCCTCGTTGATCAGCTTGGCGACCTCGGCGCTGCGTCGTAGGTTCTCCGAACGCTCGTCGGCCGAGAATCCCAAGTCCTTGCTAATACCACGGCGCATGTTCTGACCATCGAGCACCGTCGCGGCGCGGCCCAGGTCGAACAGTCGCCGCTCGACGGCATAGGCGATCGTCGTCTTGCCGGCACCGGTCAGTCCGGTCAGTAAGATCGTCGCGGGCGACTGACCGAAACGAGCCATACGTTCGGCCGGAGTCACCGTGCTCAACTCGGTGCTCAACGTCTCACTTTGAGGAACGTCGTCCCAATGATCCGCTGTTTGATCGGCGGTCGACCGCTCCAAAATCATGCCGGCGGCCAGCGTGGCATTGCTGATCCGATCGACCACAATGAACGCTCCCGTCGTGCGATTTCGCCGATAGCCGTCAAAGCACACCGGTTCACTTAACGCGATGGCACAGCGACCGATCTCGTTCAGCTTCAATGTCGGCGAGTCTTGACGGTGAAGCGAATTCACATCGATTTGATAGCGGAGCGTACTGATGGAACCGGTCACGCTCTTCGACGCCTGTTTAAAAATATACGTCTTGCCGGGCACCATGGGCTCGTCGTGCAACCACACCATCATGGCGTCGAACTTCGACTCCACTTTCGGCACATTGCCGGGACGCACGATCATGTCCCCGCGACTGACATCGATTTCGTCTTCCAACGTCAACGTGACCGATTGCGGCGCGAAGGCCTCCTCCAACTCACCATCGAAAGTCACGATCGATTTGACACGACTTTTCTTTCGCGAGGGCAAGGCCATGATCTCGTCGCCGCGCCGGACGATTCCCGATGCAATGGTGCCACAGAAGCCTCGGAAGTTGAGATGGGGCCGATTGACGTACTGCACGGGAAAACGGAAGTCTTCGAGATTTCGATCCGAGCCGATGTAGACCGTGTCCAAGAAATGCATCAGCGTGGAACCGCGATACCAAGGCATGTGCGAGCTGGGATCGACGATGTTGTCACCCAACAGTGCCGAGATCGGCAGGAAGTGTAGGTCGGGAATATCCAACCGCGCCGAGAAGTCCTTGTAATCATCGCGAATCTGTTCAAAGACCGCTTCGCTGTAGCCGACCAAATCCATCTTGTTGACCGCCACCAGGACGTGCTTGATGCCCAGCAGCGAGACAATAAAACTGTGGCGCTTGGTCTGAGTCACGACACCGTGCCGCGCGTCGACCAGGATAATCGCCAAGTCACATGTCGATGCTCCGGTCGCCATGTTCCGCGTGTACTGCTCGTGACCCGGCGTGTCGGCGATGATGAACTTGCGTCGTGCCGTCGAGAAGTAGCGATAGGCCACGTCGATCGTGATGCCCTGCTCGCGTTCCGCTTTCAAACCGTCGGTAAACAACGCGGGATCAAAGCCGCCGCCCGTCGTTCCGTGCGTGGTCGAATCGTGCTCCAGCGTGCGCAGCGTGTCTTCGTAGATCAGTTTTGCGTCGTAGAA
>JBGTHH010000048.1:0-2917 GCA_041746275.1 Pirellulaceae bacterium
ACATCTCGATTTGAATATCGGCAATTTCTTTGAGGCGAGTGCGGACCCAGGTAGCGGCTTGTGTCACGCTTCGCATCGGGATGCGACAATCTGGTCCAACGCGATTTGCTAAATGCCCTCGCTTCACTTGCTACTTCGTGCGCAGGCGGAGTTCGCTCCGCTGCCCGCTGCCGCAATCTTTCCCTCCCACGCGGGTCCTACCAAGAGTGTCCAACTCGGCGCACGATTTCTGAAAATAACTTACGCAATTTTTCAATGACGTAAGTTGAGTGCCGCTCGACTTGCGTCAATGGCCTTCGTCGCAAGTCGATTCCCACCCCGCGAGCTGGCTCGCCTGGACACTTGGTAACTCCTATATCTTAAGCGACGGACGGATTATCCCGCATGCCGCTTATCAGGAGAAACCCACATGGCGAAACGAAAACCAAAGACCCAGCCCGAGGCACGGCGACCCAAGAATCTCAGCGATGGGCAACGTACCTATCGTGCCCAGGGAAAACGCATCGTCACCCACTGCGTGGGTGAGTTGCCGATCATCAACCGACTGCTCCGGCGGATGCGATTGCAGGAAATCCTTGCCCGCCATCTGCCAGCCGAGGACGATCGCACCAAAGGGGATACTTCGCGGGTGGTGCTGTTACTGCTGAGAAACCTGCTGGTTTCGCGGGAGCCCATGTATGGAGTCGCCGAGTGGGCCCGGAACTTCGGTCCCGAGCTATTCGATCTGTGGCCTCACGAGTCCGACTATCTCAACGGTGATCGCGTGGGGCGTTGCTTAGACTGGGTATTTTTGGCACTGGATACGAATCTGATCATGGACGTGGTGACGCATGTGGTGCGTGAGTTCGACGTTTGCCTCGACGAACTGCACAACGACTCCACGACGGTCTCCTTCTTCGGTGATTATCCAGGTGCCGAGACGGAACAGCTTGTGAATGGGCAGACCGCTCCGGCGATAACCTGGGGGCACAACAAAGACCATCGGCCCGATCTCAAACAGCTACTCTATATCTTGACGGTCAGCGACGACGGCGGCGTGCCGGTTTACTTTCAGGCGGCCAGCGGTAACGTCGTCGATGACCAAACACACCAGGCCACCTGGCGGTTGCTGGCCGAGTTGGTGCAGCGGCCCGACTTCGTGTACGTGGCCGACTGCAAGCTGGCGACCACCGAGAACATGAACGAGATCGCTCGCCAGGGAGGCCGCTTCATCACCGTCTTGCCCGCCACTCGCAAGGAAGACGCCCGGTTTCGCCAGCGACTGCGCGAGAAGCCGGAAACGATTCTTTGGTGTGAAGCCGTATCGGCTGACGCACGAGGACGGAACGCTGCGCGACGTGTTTCGCGTTTGCACCGAAGAGCAGTTGAGCAAGGAGGGCTATCGGTTGGTATGGTTTCACAGCCACGGCAAGGCGGAGTCCGATGCCACGACTCGTGCCCGTCGCTTGCAACGGGCCATCCGCGAGTTGACTGATCTCCGCGCCCGGCTGGCCGGTCCGCGAACTCGTTTCCGCAAGCGCGAGAAAGTGACAGCGGCCGTAGACGCCATTCTCGACGCGCATGCCGCACGCGACTATCTGCACGTCGAGATCCAGGCATGCCAGCAGGAGAAATATCGTCAGGCGAGCCGTGGCCGTCCCACGAAGGATACTCAGTACACGCGTCGTGTGGAGACACGTTTCGAGCTGACCTGGAATGTCGATGGAACGCGACTCGAAGCCGCTGCGGCGGGCGATGGCGTGTTCCCGCTGATTACGAACCTGCGCGACTGGAACGCGGCGGAAGTACTGAAAGCCTACAAGCGGCAGCCGATCATCGAGAAACGGTTCTCGCAATTGAAGACCGACTTCTGCGTCGCCCCGGTGTATCTCAAGAGCGTGACCCGGATCGTCGGCTTGTTGGCGATCTACTTCTTTGCGTTGATGGTGGAGTCGCTTTTGGAGCGCGATCTGCGCCGAGCGCTCCAATTGCAGGGCTTGGAGTCGCTCCCGCTCTATCCCGAAGGGCGTGCCTGTGCTCGGCCGACGACACGTCAAGTGCTTGATGTATTTGAACCCATCGCGCGCCACACCATCTTGCCGGGCGACAGCGACGACTTTGAAATGTTCACGACCGAATTGGCTCCGATTCACCGCCAGATCCTCAAACTGCTGCGGATGCCCGTGGCCGATTATCTATTGTGAACCGCAAAGATCGACCCGCCGAGAAAATCAGAGATATTGAAATGCCGAAGTGCGGAAAGGGAGATACACCCCTCTCGAAATACGTTTACCAACGAAACTAGTCCCATTTAATGGTGCGTGTGGTCCCGACGCGGTGTCCGGGCACGCCCATGGACCACCAAGTACCCAGGGTTCCTTTGCGCGCTTCGGGAGTTACCTTCAGCGCCGCGCCGTCGGACGGCGCATCAGCGAGCGTTACCTCGCCTTCATCGCTCTTACGAACCCATGCGTCAGACCGAATTCCTCCCACCCTCTTCGGCGATTGGCCTTATAGAGTGGGTCTTTGCAGGTTGCTACCAGCCCCTGCTGCAAGACGGCCCTTCCCGACGTTATCTCCGCGAGTCTTTCCTTGGATGCTGAGACCCATGCCACGGTGGGACGTGAAAGTGCATATACCCGTTACTTCCTTTCACGACAACGGCCTTCCCTACGGGATAACAGGTCGGCTTACCCACAAGAATCCGCTCAGCAACTTCCGAGCGGGAAAGCTTTACGAGGCTGCAGTCATTTCGTTATGTTTCGGCCTCCAAGTTTGCTTGCCATCCAGGTTGCTCCCACCGCTGCGTTGCCGCAGGGCAGCCATGGCGTTTACGTTCGAGCAGAACGTGTGTCGTTACCTTCACACGCATCGAATATGCTAGCCGTCCGAATCGGGTAACTGACGGCAGGGGACTTTCACCCCATAAAACTCGCGG
>JBGTHH010000049.1:0-3154 GCA_041746275.1 Pirellulaceae bacterium
GGCCCCATCCACGGTCCCGCGCCTCCGCCCGATCATCAATTGCCGCGACCGTCCGAGAAGTCGTTGCTGATTGACACGAGTATTAAGATCCCGATCCATTCGGTGCGATACCAAGGACAAGAGTTCTACCTCGTCGGAGAACTGACCCAGGAAGACTTGGACGCGTTTATCGACAGCGTGAGGGAGTATGTCGAGTGGAACAAGTTTGTCTATGAGCAGGAAGTCACCCGCGTCCATGCACTGGTCTTGGATGATTTGTCACAGACTTCCCTCGATCTTGGTGCGTTGAGTCGAGATGTCCGATGGCCATTCAAGTATGACGTGGGTGGCGAAGTCGGATCGAATTCTGATTTGGCAGTACGATTGATACGGCTCGGCTTGCCTCCCGAACACGTCGTGAAGCTATCAGGTGAGGAACAAGAAGAACTGCGCCAGATCATCAACTCGGGCGGGGAGTTGATCGACAAAGAACTCCTCAAATACTACCTGCTAAGTTATCACTATCGACGACTAGGCGAGTATGGGCAAGCGAATTTCTACGAAGGCGAGGCGTTCGATCTGTTGAATCGTCGTATCGGTGGCGCTGCCCGTGATCTCAGTTTCGACGACGTTCTCCGCGAGCGATTGGCGCACCGCATGGAGGTTAGCCGAGGTGGGGCCTACAACGGTCTTGTAGGCGTTGGAGAAGTCGTCGTCGGCGTGATTTCATTAGGTCCGACAGGCGGTTTGTCGTGGCTTCTAATCGCTCACGGCGGAGACCGATTGATCGCGGGCACGCGGACGGCGTTTAGTGGCGAGCGTGTCAATTCGTTTCACGTCGAGTTGTTTAAGGCAGGATACGTCCGTGTCGGATACACCCCGGAGAATGCGGAATCGTTAGGGATCATCACAGACGAGATCTACGCGATCGGCCTCAACGTCGGTGCCGTCGCCTTCCGCCCACGATACGTTAGTGTTTCAAACAGTGGAGCGAGATTCGTCGATCACTCATCGGACTACGTTCCTCGGCTTGCGTCCAACAACCGTCTGATACGAGAATCCGCTACCTTGCCACTCCGCTCGTCCATTGACGACGTTTTGGGGCAAGGCCTCCTTCCCGGCTCGACAGGGGTGACATTGACGGATCGTTCCATCGCGTTCCGACGCCTTTGGGACTTGACGGCCAAACACGATGTAGAGTTCGCGTTAACTCGCGAACTCGTAGACGGCAATGTCGTCTATCGTCTTTACAGCGGCGGTCGAGGATTCGTTGACTATCCGACGAATATAATTCGGCGTATCGCACATACGCATCCGAGCGGGAACCCAGCGATCTCAGGTGCCGATCTCGCGAATCACAATCGCGCGTGGCTGCGATTTTTCTTATTCCGTGGCGAAGGCCCATATACGCCACTATTCCCTAGTCGTGTGATCTATGGGCCTGGCGCAGATGATTATACGTTGTTCTGGCCTTCGGTTTTCCGATAAAGGAGCGTTCAAGATGAGCAAACGAGCAGAAAGCGAACCAACGGCCGAAGAGCTCGCGCGATGTCCGCGCTGTGGTGAGTTCCGTAAGTTAGTAGACGTGCGGGAAGAAGCCAGAAAGGCTGGCTTGTTGATTGCCGGAGATGAACCGCAATTCGTAATCGAGTGCTGTGGTTACGAACTTAGCATCGAAGACGATCGAGTTTACAAAGAAGTAATCGCGTTGCTGCAGAGGCAGGCCGAGATCACTTAACTGAACAGGGCTGGGGTAAAACGGACGCGGAATAAGGGGACGAATAAGCGGGAATAAGGGGAGCGGGAATAAGGGGACGGGTCCATATTGTTACAAGAATGCGGAACATGGGTAGTCTTGTAGGCCGGAACAAGGAGCGTCAGCGACGCGGTTCCGACACCCGTTTTGATCCGTTATCCATGTGGTTCCCAACTGCAGACGCGAAAAGCGATCATCAACCGCATTCCACTGGTTACGAAAGATTGTCGCCGGAACCGCGTCCCTCACGCTCCTTGTTCCGGCCTACATCTTGTTCCGGCCTACATCTACTAGATCTACTGAACAGTATTGGGCCGTTATTCTCCGTTCTGGATAACTACGACGAATGAACGCCGCGATGAACGACCAAAACGCGATCATAGAAGGGCACCGGCGGTTGATGGCCGAGCTGCGGTCGCTGGGGCCGCCTTCAGCCATCCTGGACGCGTTTGACGAGGTGCCGCGGCATTTGTTTCTTCCAGGAGTGCCGTTGGACGAAGCCTATCGCGACCGGTCAGTCACCACGATGCGCGAGGCGGGGGTGGCCGTCAGTTCTTGTTCCCAACCGTCCTGGGTCGCGCGGTGCATCGGCCTCGCCGGGGTTGCCACCGGACAACGGATCTTGGAGATCGGCTCGGGCACCGGGTATAGCGCCGCGATCTTGGCGCGGGTGGTGGGTCCGTCCGGAGCGGTAGTCACCGTGGATATCGATCAGAAGCTGGTGGATTCGACGCGGACGAACTTGGCGGCCTTTGGATTCGACCGCGATGCGGAAGGTGTTCGAGGTGACGGAGGACGGCCCGATCCTCCCGCAAAGTCCCAGCAACATGCCTCACGTCCAGTCGCTCCGCATCACGAGTCAATTCCCGTATCGATGTCGTCCGACGGAGATCGGTTTCATAAGTCGGGCTTTGGCACCATCACGACACGCTGTCAGGACGGCTTTGTTCCCGTGCCGGTCGAGCCGGTCTATCATGCCATCATGGTCACGGCAACATGTACGGACATCGCCCCGTGCTGGCATCATCAACTGGCCGAGGGCGGGCATTTGGTGTTACCGTTGCGATTGTTTCCAGGAGTCATCGTGTTGGTGGCGTTCGTCAAGAGAGCGGACGGCCTCCTGAGCCGCCACATTGAACTGTCCAAAGCCGTGGCGCTACGTGGCGAAGGTGCTCAGGAGCCGAGTAGTTGGCGCGAGCTTCAACTCCGAGCGGTTCTCAACGACGATCCCGGTGCCGCCGACCAATCCATCTTGTCGCGGCGACATAACCAGTTCGTCATCGCCCCCACCAACAGTCCGCGACAGCAGCGTGGCTAACGATGAGTATGAGTTCCATCGTGATAGTCGTGCTGGGAGTGTTCCTGTGGTTTTGGCCGCAGCGGAAGCGGTTCTCGGTAATGGGCAAGTTGCATGAGCGT
>JBGTHH010000050.1:0-11296 GCA_041746275.1 Pirellulaceae bacterium
AGCAGGCCCAGATCGGCATTGGCAGCATTGCCACCGGGAAGCTGGGTGGCTCGTCGGGGCGACTCTACGAACTGCGTTCAGGTAATGCCAAGGCGCTCGGCACGGATACGACCGGTGCTCAACGCGTAGTGGATGAAGTGATCGCGGAAGTGGTCAGCCTACGGGGGCGTCTGGGTGCGTTCCAACGCACGACGTTGGGGTCGAACATCGCCACGTTGCAGGACACGTTGGTCAATCTGACCGAAGCCGAGAGCTCGATTCGCGACGCGGACTTCGCCAAGGAATCGGCCTCGTTGACACGAGCCCAGATTCTGGTGCAATCGGGTACCTCGGTCTTGGCCATCGCCAACCAAAACCCACAGAACGTCTTGGCTCTTCTCGGCTAATCCCGAGCTGGCCGAGGCGATTGAGCTCACGCCGCCGCTTGCACCCGATCCTCAGGTTGGTGTAAGCGGCGGTGTTTTTGTTGGTTAACCGGTCGGCGAAACGCCGAACACAAGGAATACGTGCCCTTCTCTCTACGGTGGGAACCTGCCTGCTGGGCACGCGGAACACGGATAAGCTGCGAGAGAACGGCAAGCTATGGGGCGGCTCACGTCATCGGTCGGCTTGGTCACGGGGATTCCCATCACGGAAACCGTCGATCAGTTATTGTCTCTTTCCGCGCGCCCACGCGACATTTTAATCCAGCGAACACAACTGCTCCAACAGGAGCAGGTCGCGGTCACGGAGCTGACGGCTTCAGTAATTGGCGCGCAGTTCGCGCTGCGCAGCCTGGGGAACGCCAGCCTCTTCGATCGACGAACCGTCACGTCGAGCGACGAATCGCTGCTGTCGGTCACCACCACGGGGACTCCCGGACTGGGGACGTTCCAGTTCACGCCCGTTCGACAGGCGCAGTCGCATCAGGTCTTGAGCAGCGGCTTCGCCACCAAGGATCAGCCGATCGGCACCGGTGAAATCTCGTTGCGGTTCGGCGGGTTCGTGAACCAAGGTGTGGCTTTGGAGCAGTTGAATGCGGGAGTTGGAGTCGAACGCGGCAAGATCCGCATCACGGATCGGAGCGGCAGCTCGGAGGTCATCGACCTGCGATACGCGCAAACCGTCGACGATGTCCTGCTCGCGATCAACAGCGCCGACGACATCAGCGTCACGGCCGTGGCCGATGGCGATCACTTCCGTTTGATCGACACAACGGGTCAGACTGCGGCGAACCTGCGCGTCCAGGAAGTAAGCGGCGGCAATACGGCTGCCGATTTGGGATTGGCCACGATCAACGTCGCGGCTGACGAAGCATTCGGACAGGATCTTCTGTCCCTCTACGACGACCTGGAGTTGGACCGGCTGAACGATGGTCGCGGCATTCGGCTCTCGCAAGGCGTTGCCGATCTAGAAGTCACGTTACGCGACGGCACGGTGCTGGAAGTGGACTTCCTCGCTCAAACCAAAGGTGCCACAACCGCAACGGCCCAGACATCCGCGACGCACGGCATCAACGCGGCGGTTTTATTCACATCCGTTGGCACGGGTCAGAACGTCGACGGCTACGAGATCAGCTTCGTCAACGACGACCAAGTGACCGCGGGCAACGAGGTCGTCGAGATCAACTCGATCACCAAGCAGTTGAAGTTCCGCATCGATGAAGGAAATACCCGAGCCGTCGATATCGTCCAGGCTTTGAACACGGACGCGACGGCGAACCAATTTTTTACCGCCGCTCTGCCTCCCGGTGGCAATGGCACGGGACGAATCTCGTTATCCGACCAAGCCATCTCCTCGGGTGGCGCGCCTGCCGTCAACAACGAGTCGACGATCGGCGAATTATTAGCAACCATCAATGCGGTGGATCCCGATAAACTACTGGCACGCATCAGTGCCGGCGGTGATCGTCTGGAACTGGTCGACTTAACGAATGGTCCCGAGACCTTCGCAGTCACGAGCCTATTCGATGGCCAAACCGCGGAAGACTTGGGGCTGACCACCACGGCTGACGATGGCGTGATCTCGGGCGACCGCCGACTGGCTGGCCTGAAGACCGTACTTCTCGACAGTTTGAAGGGAGGCGCGGGCCTGTCGCCACTGGGATTGTTGTCGTTAACGGATCGGAGCGGCGCGACTCAGGTCGTGGATCTGTCGTCGGCCGAGACCCTCTCCGACATCTTGACGGCCATTAACGATGCTGGGCTGGGGATTCGAGCAGAAGTCAATTCGGCTCAGAACGGCGTGGTGCTCACCGACACCACGGGCGCGTCCGGCCAACTGATCGTCGCCAATGCCGATGGCACCAACACCGCTGATGCCCTGGGATTGACCGCAAATTCGAGTAGCTCTTCGGTCAACAGCGGCTCGCTCGACCGGCAGACATTTCATGAGCGATTGCTGTTGAGCTCGTTGAACAACGGGCGGGGAATTGGCACGGGCTCCTTCCTGGTGACCGACTCCAATGGCCAATCCAGCGCGGTGAATCTAACCTCCTCCAATGCCAAGACCGTGGGGGATGTGCTCAAACTGCTGAATGGTCTGACCGTGGGAGTGGAAGCCCGGATTAACGACACGGGCGACGGCATCGTGTTGATCGATACCGCGGGCGGCACTGGCACCTTGAAGGTCAAGGACGAAGGCCGAGGTACCGCGGCCAGCAATTTGAAACTCACGCGCGAAGCATCGACTCGCGACATCAACGGCGAACCTACCCAAGTCATCGATGGTTCGATGGCCATCCGCATCACGGTCGATGCCAATGATTCGCTGCAGGATGTCATCGATCGCATCAACGCCCAAACATCGGATGTGGTGGCCGGTGTGTTTTCCACGGGCAGCGGCACGAAGCCATTTCGACTGACGTTAGAAAGTCAAATCTCGGGTGCCGCAGGTCGGTTGCTGGTCGACACCAGCGGTTTGGGAGTTTCGTTCCAAGAAGCAGTCGCCGCTCAGGATGCCTTGCTCTTGGTGGGCAAGTCCGACAGTGCCGCGGGCTCGGCTCTCGCTGCCTCGTCCACCAACGAGTTTAAGGAGCTCATTGAGGGAGTGACGTTGCGCGTTCAGGGCGCGTCGACCACCGAAGTTTCCGTGGCGGTCACCAAGACCGAGGAGCCCCTCGTCGCCCAACTCAACCTCTTTGTCTCGCAGTACAACGCGTTGCAGGACAAACTGAAGTCCTTGACCTTCTTTAATCCCACCGAGAACACCAAGGGTGTTCTATTTGGTTCCAGTGCGACGCTGCGAATCGAGTCGAGCATGGCGAATGTCTTGACCTCCCGTTACCTCGGCATGGGAGACGTACAGTCGCTGGGAGAGTTGGGACTCAGCCTGAACGACACCGGCAAACTGCAATTCAATGCTCAAACGTTTCGCGATAAATACGCCGCCAATCCGTCCGACGTTCAGAGTTTTTTTACCGACCCGGATCGAGGTGTGGCCGCGCGCTTCAATGCAGTCGCAGATCAGTTGGCTGGCGTGGGTGATTCCGTACTGGTCGGACGCTCGTCGACGCTACAAAGCTCGATCGATACTAACGCGTCACGCGTGGTGGACATGAATGCCGCGCTGGCGCGGAAACGCGAACAGCTACTCAATCAATTTATCCGTATGGAAACGGCCATCTCGCGTCTGCAAGCGAATCAATCCGCCATCTCGCAGATTCAGCCCATCTCGTTGCTCTTCGGGAATGGCCGCTAATGTGCGGGATTCTCGGTTTGGTCGCGAGCCCGGGCACGGTGATCGATATCGATCAACCGGCGCTCGTGGCGATGCGCGACACAATGGCGGCCCGCGGTCCAGATGCCAGTGGACTGTACTGTCGGCGCAATGTCGCCTTGGCGCACCGTCGCCTAGCCATTCGAGATCTCGCGGGAGGCGCTCAACCGTGGGTGGACGAGGACGAACAGACCGTGCTCGTTTACAACGGTGAACTGTATAACGATGCCGAGCTGAAGCGGGAGTTGGAAGCACTTGGCTATCGGTTTCGCACGCGCTGCGACACGGAAGTCGTCATGGCAGCCTATCGAGCCTGGGGAACAAATTGCGTTCAACGCTTTCGCGGCATGTTCGCCTTGGGGATCTATGACTTTCGCGACGACACGTTGTTCCTCGCCCGCGATCGCTTTGGCATCAAGCCCCTGTTCCTGGCGAATATCGATGGCACGTTCGCTTTTGCCAGCGGCATCCCCGCGTTATTGCGTCACCCCGGCTTTACCAAGCGGCCGAATTTTGCGGCGCTCAGTCACTACCTAACCACGTTTCGCCTGACGCTGGGCCGCGAAACTTGTTTCGCGGGGATCGAGCAATTGTTACCTGGCGAGATCCTCGTTCGTCAGTCAGGCACCAATCGGATTCAGCGATACTGGGAGTATCCCGTCGACGAGGATCAGACCTTGGGGTACGACGATGCCGTCGAGCAACTGCATGGTTCGTTGCACGACGCGGTTCAGCGTCGACTGGTCAGCGACGTACCGGTGGGGATGTTTCTCAGCGGTGGTGTCGACTCCAGTACGTTAGCGTGTCTCGTGCATCGCGCGACCCAGCAACCGCTGCTCGGGATTTGCGGCGGTGGCGAGGCGGAGGTTCGTTCCGAGGACTTCGCCCAAGCGAAACTGTGCGCCGCGCATGTCGGCTTCGAGTACGGCGAAGTGCGGCTCGACGCGCGGGCCTATCTGGATCGCTGGCGCTGGCTGGTGGAGCAGTATGGCACACCGGTTTCGACCCCGAGCGACATCGTGATCTTCGAAATCGCCGCCGCGCTGAAGCCGAGTGTCGGAGTGGCACTTGGGGGCGAAGGTGCTGATGAACTCCTGTGCGGCTACGCAGTACAACATTGGGCCGGACAGGACTTTGATGCCGCACGTCGCATTGCCGATAACCGCTGGACGCAGGGTACGGACGCGGCTCAGCAACTCCGCGATTCGTTGCGACGACAGTATGGAATCGACTCGTTTCACTCGGAAACCGATCATTACTTCGCGCTCAATAGTCTGATCCCGAGTCATGCCAAACCGGGCCTGCTGCAACCGCACGTATGGCAAGCGGCGGCGAAAGACGCGGGACAGGTGACGCACTATCAACGGGAGTTCGATCGGCTGGGCGAGATGTCGACCTCGCGTAAGCACCTGCGGCTGCTGCATCAGGTGAACCTGGAGGCCCTGTTGTCGCGACTCGATAGCGCGACGATGTCGGCGAGTCTCGAAGCGCGAGTGCCCTACACCGACCACGCGTTGGTGGAACAGATGTTTCGCGTGCCGCAACCTTTCAAGATCGATGTGGCGCCCGACGAGCCGCTGCCACATCTGGCCTCGGCGGACCTGGACGCACGAGGAAGCTTGCGTTCCAAGCGAATCTTGCGCAGCGTCGCAAGTCGATTGATGCCCGAGTCGCTCGCGCAGCGTCGCAAGGCCAGTTTTCCGACACCGGTCGCGACCTGGCTGACGGGCGAGTGGCAAGGGTGGGCGCGCCAAACGCTGCTGGGCAGCCCCTTCGCTCGCGACGTATTTCAGGAACCGGCCTTACGAGAACTCGCGGATCACCCACAACAAGCGGGCATGTGGCTCTGGCCTTTATTGAACATTTCCTTGTGGGGGGACCAGCAGTTTTAAGGCGAGAGGTAGTCGGAGGTCGGATCAATTGCAACACGCGGGTTACGAAATCTGTAACAGCTAGCCTGCGAATCCTTCAGCGGCGGTCGTTGCGGTTCCGATGACACGGAAGTGATATCCCATGGCGCTTCTTCCTTCCCGAAAGCCCCGATGCATTCCGACGCACACAGCAACTACCTCGAAGCGCAAGTCCTGACCGCGACCCCTCAGAAACAGCGGTTGATGTTGATCGACGCCGCAATTCGGTCGAGCTGCCAGACGTTGCAATTCTGGAACGAGGGACGTCACGAAGAGGCGTTCGACGCCGTCACTTTGTGTCGCGACATCATCAGCGAGTTGCTCTCGTCGATTCGCGTCGCGGAGAGTGAGCTGACCCAGCGCGTGGCGGGCATCTATCTGTTCCTCTTCCAAACGTTGACCGAAGTCCAATGGGAACGCAGTCCGCAAAAGCTGCAAGAGGTGATCGACATCCTCCGCATCGAACGCGAGACGTGGCAGCTTGTCTGTGAGCAACTGCCGCACGCACCGACACCCTCGGCGGCGCAGTCCGTTGCGGGTCTGAGAGAAATCCTGGCTCCTCGCGAGGCCTATCCGGATGCGAATCAATTCTCAGGCGGTTTCAGCCTCGAGGCGTGAAGCCCGCTGGCTTGCCAATCCGTCAAAGGAATATTCGCCTTTGATCGCGGGGACGCAGTCGTCACCACAGCGGCCACTACCTCCTTTGCATCCAGCCACAGGATCAATACGGGCCGTCGCTTTGATCTACTGCCATCGGCGAACGGGATGTCAGCCACCCACAATTCACCGGCTTGGATAGTCATCGTACGGCCCTTCGTCCTCCGCTGCGTAGCCATTTAGAAAAGCCGAATGACCGCGCACAGCGGGTGTCGCTCCGGCTTCCGTCCGCGGCACGATGGTAATCCGCCAGCGACCGGGACCGACTCGATTGACTACGGATTCCGGCAACTTCAGCGTCTCACCAAGCAAGACCTCGACATCGTAATTGAGTTGCGCCACTGGTCGGCGACGGTTTTCTCGACGATGTTCCGTTGCTCCGCATCCAGCGTGAGTTCCGGGTTGGTCATCCGCTCCGCGCGGCTTGCTCGCACTTCGCGTCGGGCTGGCAGCAGCGACGCGGTTTCTCCAACTACTCCCGCTGGTCGCTGGGCAACCATATGCCGGACGTCGTCCACGTCAGGAAAAACGCCAACAGATCGTCCATCGAGATGCTACCGGCAGCGGTAAGCGGCAGTGCCGCATTCGAACGCTCCACGGCTGCGAATTGCCGTGCCGCTGGCGGACGTGTCGACTCCCTCAAGCTAGGCTGATACGATAAAAACGTGTGAATGATGGAGTGATGTAATGCTCAAGGCGGTTTATTGGAGTTTGGCCCAAAGGAAAAACTGATGACCGAGTTGATTTTGCGCGAAGTTGAACCAGCGCTTCTTGCAGAACTGAAGCAGCGCGCTGAAAAGCACCACCGTAGCCTCGATGAAGAGCATCTCGCAATTCTGCGTGAAACGTTGCTGGGCGATCGCGAGCAAACGCCGACGATGACGTTTGAGGCTTATCTACGCAACATGCCCGATGTGGGGACGGACGCCGACTTTTCCAGGATCGAGGGGGCCATCCGCGACGTTGATCTGGCGAACTAATGCGTTATCTGCTTGACACCAATGTGATCTCCGAACTGCGGAAAGGGTCGCGTTGCGATCCGGCAGTTTCCGCCTGGGAGCAAGCAGAGTTAATTCCCCACGGCGGAGCAGTCTCGGTGATCACGATTGGTGAAATTCGAAAGGGCATTGATTTGATCGCACAACGCGATCCACAGCAAGCCGCAAATCTGGAGAGTTGGCTGCAAGGATTGCTCCAACAATTCGCCAGCAGGATTCTTCCCGTTACGACCGGCGTCGCCGAAGAATGGGGGCGTTTGAACGCAAAGCGCCAAATGGCGGCGGCCGATTCTCTACTGACCGCAACCGCCAACGTACACAACTTGATCCTAGCCACGCGCAACGTAAAGGACATGAGCGATGTGCGTGTACGTGTCGTAAATCCGTTTGACTTTCAATCCCACTGACCAACGCACCGTCGCGAGCCTAAGCTGGTGAACGCACCATCCATTGTGTTTCAACAGCTCGCGTACTCTTTCTCTACTTCAGTCCATTGCTGCGGCGATTGAGCGAATATACGCCGCTCGCATGATCCATACGACTTGTTGTCATTCGTGGCTTGGTCCCGGTTGGCGGAAGCGGCAGGGTTTCTCCACCCACCCCAGCTCGTCGCCGGACAGCGACGAGCCATATGTCGTTCACCTCAATGATCATCCATCGAGATGCTACCAGATCGCGCTCAGTTACACCGTGTCAGCGATTACAATTCGAGAACCTGAGCGAGTATCAACAAGCAGGTAGCAGTGAATACGCCCGAACGCCACCTTGAAGAACAGCTTATCGAGAAACTTCGAGTCTTGAAGTACGAATACCGTTCGGACATACGCGATCGTGCGCTCGGCCATGTCTACGAATACTTCCTCGGAAAATTCGCCGCCGCCGAAGGCAAACTCGGTGGCATTATTCGGGAACAACTCGGGAGGATGGAGCATGTGTGACGACGCCAACCTGCCCGCGCCACAGGGGCAGTTCCTCATCTACGCCGACGGTGCCTCGCAGCTTCGCGTTCGCCTCGATGGCAACACCGTCTGGCTGACACAGAAGCTGATCGCCGAGCTATACGGCGTGTCGGTGAAGACGGTCAACGAGCACCTAGTGAACATTCTTAGCGAGGGTGAACTCCTGGAAGCCTCAGTTATCCGGAAATTCCGGATAACTGCATCTGACGGCAAAAACTACGACACCCAACACTACTCACTCGACGCCATCCTCGCCGTGGGCTACCGCGTTCGCTCGACCCGCGGCACCGCGTTCCGACAGTGGGCCACCGCCCGTCTCTCGGAACTTCTGGTCAAGGGGTTCACCATGGACGACGAGCGGATCAAGGCGGGCCGCACGCTCGGTGCCGATTACTTCGACGAACTGCTGGAAGAACGCCCCCACCGGCGCGGTGCGAAAGCCCGATATCGCCATCGCCAAGGACTACCTCAACGAAGACGAACTCAAAGCCTTGAACCTGATCGTCTCGGCCTACCTCGACTTCGCCGAACTCCAGGCGCTCAATCGCAAGCCGATGCACATGCGCGACTGGATCGCGAAGCTGGACGACTTTCTCAAACTCTCCGAGCGCAACATCCTGCCCCACGCTGGCAAGGTCTCGCACGAAACCGCCCGGCTGAAAGCCGAGTCCGAATACGACGCATTCCGCGCCACACAAGCCGCGTTGCCGCAGCCGGTCGATCAACACTTTCAGGCCGCCATCGACGAGCTGAAGAAGATCGAAGGTGAAATGAAGAAAACATCCAAGCGCCCGAAACGCCGGAAGGAGAAGGACGAATGACGCTCGCCCCCTGCGAACCAGTCCACCGCCATAGAAGCTGCTCTTTGAAGATGTATGAGTCGATCAAACACCCGGGCCTCGTAACAAAGCAATCCAAGTGACATACGACGATCTCGTGAAATTCGTTCAGAATCACTTCACCGACGGGTTGGCGTTGGTGATTGGTTCCGGTCTCTCCGCTGCGGAGGGAATTCCGGGAATGGGCTTATTAGCAACGCACTTGGATAGTTCAGCAAGCACATTGACGGGAAGCGACGCAACACTTTGGTCTCAGATCAAGAAAGTGTTGGACGCGGACGAAGGGTTGGAGGCGGCGCTCCTGAAGCACGCGCCATCCGAAACGCTCGAAGCGTGGATCGCAAAGACAACTTGCGAGCTGCTTTTGCCCAAGGAGCGCGAGGTAATCAGTGCTGTTCTCCGAGGAGACTGTGAACTTCGGTTAACGACCTTTCTGCTGAAGGTCTTGAAACCATCGACAGGTCTTCCAATTCTGACGCCCAACTACGACCGTCTGATCGAAGTGGCTTGCGAACTGTCCGGGTTCCATGTCGATACCACCGCGATCGGTCTCTATGCCGGCGCGTTCGATCATGCCCGGAGTTGCATGGGGTCCGCCCGAAGTATTGCAACCCGCGCAAAGACCACCGTCATCGACCACTATCCGCGCGCAATCGCGTTGAAGCCGCACGGGAGCTTCGATTGGTATCGATCTGGAAGCGACGCTCGTCGTTGCAGTCTCGATTTAGACGGCGAGCGGTTGATCATCACTCCCGGACTCAACAAGTACCGAGTTGGATACAATTCACCCTTCGACAAGCACCGCGACCTAGCGAACGACAACATCAAGCAGGCCGCACGACTCCTTGTCGTCGGTTACGGCTTCAATGACGATCACCTGCAAACACACCTCGTGAAGAAGATTCAAGATGGCACGCCGACGCTCATTCTGAACCGCTCAATAGGCGACAAAGTTGAGCAACTTGCAGAGCAAGCACCTTGTTGTGTGTGCCTGTCGCAACTAGCAGTCGGGCCAGGTTTTGTGATGGTGAAGAACGGTGCTCGACTTGAGCACACAGGACATGACTTGTGGGATCTCGGCGTCTTGGCAAAGGAACTACTGACATGAGCAATGCACCACTTCTGACTTTTGATGCGACGAACAAACTTGGAATGGTCGCCTCCGTAGACACCAGTCGTGTGCTGATCGCGGTGGAAAACGCCGCGCTCTTACCGCGTGCCGCAGTCGGCAGCCTGATTGCCATTCAAGGCACAACCGCTCAAGAGTTTCTGATCGGAACGACGGAACGTGTAACCCGACAACTGCGAGAGCAAACGGCACCGCCCGACCCAATGTCGCCCACCACGCTGGCCGTTGAAATAGTGCCGGACGATGCACTTCGTGTCGTTCTGCTGAAGGAACGGTCCGGAATCGATTTAAGCGAGGGGCGGATTCCTTCCCACAAATCGACCGCGAGTGCTTTCTGATCGAAGGCGGGAACCTCCAGCGATTCATGGGCTTGCTTGGAAAAGACATGGATGAGACTCAGCGGCTGGAACTCGGCCATTTCGTCCTCGATCAATCCGCTGTGGCGATTGCCAACGGCGATCGCTTCTTCCAACGGCACGCAGCAATCCTCGGTAGCACGGGTTCGGGGAAGAGCTATGCGGTGTCATTGATCTTAGAGCGTGCCCACGCTCGCAAACATGTAAACATCATCGTGTTCGACATGCACGGCGAGTACGCGTCACTGGCGAACCCGCCCGCGCGTGCCGACGGTACGGTCCCGACACCAATTGCGTCTGCGTATAAGATCGCAGGCCCTGGCGACCTTGATGCTCCTACAAAGAATGCGTTGTTTCTGCCGTATTGGCTTCTGAACCGGGAAGAGATGCTTTCGATGATTCTGGACCGGAGTGATCAGAACTCGCCAAATCAGGCGTCAAGGTTCACGCTCCATGTTCGGGATCTAAAGGAAGCAACGCTCAATTCTGAGAAGAAGGACGACGTCAAAGCTACGTTCACTGTGGACTCGCCGATTCCATACAAGCTTGCAGACTTACTTGCGAAACTCAGGCACGACGACACTGCGAAGGGCATCGGTGCCAATAACAAGGAAGTAAAAGGTGATTGGGAGGGAAAACTTACACGATTCATTTCCCGTCTTGAAACGAAGGCCGAAGATCGCCGTTACGGATTCATGTTCAAGCCATCGCCAGATGCTCTCAAGTATGGCTGGCTCGCCAAGCAGGTTGCC
>JBGTHH010000051.1:0-3215 GCA_041746275.1 Pirellulaceae bacterium
ACCGATGACGATCAAAGTTTCATCCAGCATGCCCCGTTGCTTCAGGTCGTTAATGAGTGCCGCCACGGGTTGGTCCATCGTGGCGCACTTGTTAGTCAGACCATCTTGAAGCCCGGTGTCCGCTCCCGTGCCGTGAAAATCCCAGCCCCAATCAAAGAGCTGCACATAACGCACGCCGTTCTCGACCAGGCGTCGCGCCAGCAGGCAATTGTTCGCAAAACTCGAATCACCCGGCTTCGCGCCGTAAGCCTCGATCGTATGTTGTGATTCGTCGTTGATGTTCATGACTGCCGGAACCGAAGTCTGCATGCGGAAGGCCAATTCGTATTGCGCGATCCGCGTGAGTGTCTCGGGATGTCCCAGTTCCTGGGCTTGCAGTTCGTTGAGATCGCGCAAGGCATCCAGGCTCTTGCGGCGCAAGTCGCGATCCATGCCTTGCGGGTCGGAGGCGTATAACACCGGATCTCCCTTCGAGCGACACTGCACGCCCTGGTAGATCGACGGGAGGAAGCCGCTGCCGAATGAGTTCTTGCCGCCATTGGGTTGGACGCCGCTGGAGATCAGCACCACGAAGCCGGGAAGGTTCTCATTCTCGCTGCCGAGCCCGTAGGTGACCCAGGCCCCAAGTGAGGGCCGCCCACTGCGTGGCGAACCCGTGTAGACCAGCAACTCGGCCGGCGCGTGATTGAACTGATCCGTGTTCATCGAATTGATCACGCACAAATCGTCAGCGACACCGTGCAGGTGCGGAATGGCGTCGGACAACCAAGTCCCACCTGCCCCGTACTGCTGGAAGGTGCGTGGAGTTCCCAACAGCTTCGGCACGCCCGACGTGAACGCGAACCGTTGCCCCTCCAGAAACTCGTTAGGACAATCCTGATCGTTATGTTTCACCAACTCCGGTTTGTAGTCGAACAAGTCCAGATGCGGTGGCGAGCCGGTCAAATGCAGATAGATGACCTGTTTGGCTTTGGCTGGGAAATGAGGGCGTAGCGCACCCGAGTGATCGAGCGCGGCGGAGTCGGCCACGGCGCGACCGTTGAGCAAGGTGCTTAACGCGATTCCGCCGAGCCCCGCTGACGATTGTTGCAGGAAGTGGCGTCGCGTGGCGAGTTGTAACCGTTCTATTCGTGGGTCCATGGCAGTTATCGTTTCAAAAAGATTTCGTCCAGATTGAGCAACACATTCCCCACCACCGTCCAAGCGGCCAGTTCCATCACGTCGGTGCCCTCGGGCGCGGCTCCCAAGGGATCCGTTGCCATCTTCACCGCTTGTTCCGGTGCTGCTTGGAAGTCGGCGTAACTCGCCTCGTACAAGCTCATCAGCCGCTGCAATTCCGCTTCGCTGGGCGGACGCGCTAAGCAACGCCGGAAGGCGAAGGTGGCTTTCTCTTCGATCGAGTTTCCCGCCTCCGCGGTTCGTCGAGCCAAGGCTTGTGCCGCTTCGATGTAGACCGGATCGTTCAAGGTCACCAGGGCTTGCAGCGGCGTGTTCGTGCGATCGCGTTTGACGGTACAGACCTCGCGATTGGGCGCGTCGAAAGCCGCCATGGAGGGATAGGGATTGGATCGCCGCCACGTTGTGTATAGCCCGCGGCGGTAGCGATCCGACCCTTCGCTGGTCTGCCAATCGATCCCGCCTCCAAAAGCCGCGCTCAATCCGATGTTCGGTTGCGGCGGCTTGACGGGGGGACCGTACAGCGTGTCGCTTAGTAAACCACTCGCGAACAAGGCGTGATCCCGGATCATCTCCGCAGACAAGCGGAATCGCGGACCCCGGGCCAACAAGTGATTCTCGGGGTCCATCTCGAACAGTTCCGGACTCACAGCGGAGCTTTGCCGATAAGCGGCGGACGTCACTAACAACTTCACGAACGCCTTCAGATCCCAGTTCAATCGCATCAGTTCGGTGGCCAGCCAATCGAGCAGTTCGGGATTCGAAGGCAAATCGCCCTGCGAACCGAACTCCTCGCTCGTCCGCACAATCCCGGTGCCGAAGATCGCTTCCCAGTACCGGTTTGCGATGACGCGCGCGGTCAGCGGATTGTTGTCGTCCACGAGCCACTTGGCCAACGTCAAGCGATTGATCGGCTCGTTCTCCGGCGCGGGATGGAAGGCGGCGGGTAAACCGGCCGTCACTTCGTCGCTGGTCTGCAAAAAGTTTCCACGAAGTTGCACCTTGGTGACGCGGTGCTGGTCGCTGGGCAAGTCGCGCATAATCGGGACGGTCGTGTAGGGCTTTAGCCCGGCGAGTTGCTTCTCGACCTGCGCGAGTCGCTCGCGCAACGGTTTTAACTCGGTCGAGATCGAACGATAGTAATCGGCGAGTTGCCGCCGTTGTTGGTCATCCCGGGATTCGACTGGAGTCCGAATGCTGGCGAGGATTTCGGCGGGAACGCCCGCGATGGCGAACTCGCGACTGGGAGCGGGAGCCTCCGCTTCATCCTGCCGCCACAGGGGCTGCTGTTGGTCGTCGAGTATCGTTACTCGCAGTCCGCGAAGTCTACCACCGACATTTCCGTCCGTCCGATTCCAAATGACAATGCGATCGATCGCCACGGGCTCGGTGAGTTCGACTTGCCACCAAGGTCCCTTTTCTTGTTTGGTGTGCGTTGTCGTTTTCGCTTTGGCGTAGTCGCCATCCGTATTGCCGTCGATGGCCAGTTCGGGAGGACCTGCATAATCGGTGCTCGATTGTGTCGCCTTCCCCGTGAGTGCCACATTGGTTTCGCCCTGGAAAACCTGGACCTCCGCCAACGACAAAAACTCTTCTCGATCCGGAATCTCGATGCGAACAACGCGTCCCGTCACGGCTTGCCGCTCATCGGCCGCGACCTTTGCTTCCCAAGCGACTTGAGCCGCGCGCAGCTCCGGCGTGTCAGCCGCCAATTCGGCCGTGAGCTTTTCACGCTCGGCCTTCCAATCGGATTCTTGCGTCCTTTGTTCATCGGTCCAGACGTCAATCAACGGGCTTTCGTCGCGTCGATCCGCATCCGCGGAATTATTGAAGATGGCGAAAAAGCGGAAGTATTCCTCTTGTGTGATCGGATCGTACTTGTGTGTATGACATTGGGCACAGGCCATCGTGGTCCCCATCCACACCGCCATCGTCGTGTTCACACGATCGACCACGGCTACGTTACGAAACTCCTCGTCGTTGGTGCCGCCTTCGTTATTGGTTAACGTGTTGCGATGGAAGGCGGTCGCAATCAATTG
>JBGTHH010000052.1:0-3718 GCA_041746275.1 Pirellulaceae bacterium
CAAACTGTCCATCCCTGACTCGTGCAAACGCCCCAGCAACTCATCGGCACGCCGTTCCTCCTCGGTCTCGATCTCCAGTTGCCTCTTGAGTTTGGCGGCACGCCTTTGCTCCAACCAACGTGCAAAGGGTCCGGAACGATCGGGGCGGTGTTCGACACTACGTTCCAGGCTGGTGTAGCCCTGTGAGAAATCGTAGCCGAACAACTCGTCCTCAATCTCGGATTCCGTGGGGCGATCCTCTTCCTGTTTGGCACCGAAATACAGAAAGATCGCCAGTATCGTGAGCGAAAACCACAGCGGGATCGGCTGGTCGGTTTGCTGGTTTCGCACCAGCCAAGCCAAGATCACCAAGCCACCGGCCGCAATCTTCGCCATCAAAGCGACAGCCACGGCGGCTCGCCGAGGACTCGCGTCGGGCCACATCGCCAGCAGCCCCGCTCGGAGAGCCCGCCCACCGTCGAAGGGAAATGCTGGCAAAAGATTGGCCAAGACCAGGAGCCAATTGATCCAGCCCGCGAGCTTCACAACGATGAACCAGGGTGCTCCTTCCGTCAATGCTCGCGGCGAAAGTGGGTTCAATAATCCGCTCAATTGGGTCGGTTCGACGACCCAGACGACCGTACCAGCGAGCACGCAGATGAACAGGTTGACTAATGGCCCGGCGAGATGCATTAGGCATTCGTCGTGCGCATCGCGCGGGCTTTGCATCGGGGTCAGGCCGCCCAAAGGGCCAATGACGATCTCCTGAGCATCGCCCCCTAGACGTAAGGCAGCTAGATAATGTCCGATCTCATGCAACAAAACGCTCAGAAACAACAGGACGATGCTGCCCGCCGCAATCCACGAAAGGTCCTCTTGCAGTTGGTGATCTCGCCAACCGAGGAACAGAGTGAATGTGCCGAACAGGACGAAGAAGATGTGCAGGCGTACGGGGACTCCGCCCCAATTTCCCAGGCTCAAACTCCAGCCAGCTTGGCCTTGCATAGACCACACACCATTGAAGAGTTAGCGATATCCTGACCGTGAGCGACTTGTACACATCTTAACAGTGTGACGTGGGGCGATCAATCGTGACTCGACGAGACTCCGTCCGCGAGCATCGCCGCTGCGAGGGCCTCGTACAATTCACTCAAAACCAATACGGCGGCCTCGCGTTGCCGTGTGAGGCGCGTGGTCGAGGTAAGTTGGTGTCGAGAGTCGGTGGCGCTGACACCTGATGCCTGGGGTGCCTCGGCCACACGTCGGGCGATGCCCACATAAACCAAGCCGTCCAGGTCAGGTGGTGCATTGGGACCGAGATGTCCGGTGATCGAAGCCGACCAATCGGCTTCGGGAGTATTCAATAAAACTCCACTGGCCATCTCGCGGGCGACCAGACCACTGACCGGACCCGGGTGTTCGAGCGAGGCAGCCGACACATGCAGCCACTGCTGCTTGGTCGCGTTGCGATAGGTTACCGCCGAACCACAGTGAAACTCCGAGATCCCCGCGATTCGGCCCAGCAACGCTGATACCAACCCCGCCGTACAGCTTTCCGCGAAAACCACCTTGGTTTTTGTTCTCGCCAAGAGCTGGGCGAGTCGTCTTGTTAGTCGTGAGGCGTTCGTCATGGATGCCAACGCTCGGGGAAAACGTGCTGCTGCGTTGTTTCGTCCCAAGGCAACTCCTCGACGGAAACGACGGCACGGAGCGGCAGCCTCCCGTATAAGTGTGGAAACAACTCGCCCCCGCGCGATACTTCCCATCGCAAGACATCCGGGAGAAGCCGCTCGTCCACTCCGATTAAGAGCAGGTCGATTTGGCCAGCAAAGTGCTTGGCCACGGTCTCTCGAACCTGATGCGGAGCCGAGAAGTGAATGTAGCCGTCCGCCAGATCGATGGTCGAGCCTTGAAAAACCCCCTCCCGTTGGGCTGCGGACCAAGCCTCGCGTGGGACGACTTTGAAGATGGTCGATGTCATGAGGTACCTGACGGAGTAACACGGTTCTCGGGACAATACCCGATTGACACTTCGCCGAGAAGCATCCAAGCTCTGGCGAAACACCGGAGTTCTTCCACAGGCTGATAAGAAATTGGCGATTGTAACCAAGGAAGCCGAAGTCACTGCCGATCTGACGGGACGCGTCGATCTGGTCGTCCAGAAGCTCACGGAGTTATCCCGACGCAAGCTCCGTGGCCTATTTGACCATGGTTGTGTGACCGTCAACGACGAACCGTGCGAAGATGCCGGCCTGCGCGTCGAGCCGCGCGATCGCGTGGTGGTGCGTTACGATCCGCACCAAGGCTACCCGGAAAAACGCAAGCCGCGTAGTGATTGGACCTTTTCCGTGGTCTACGAGGACGATCACCTGATCGTGGTCAACAAGGCGGCCAATGTCCTGACGGTCGCCACGGACTTTGGTGAAACCAACACATTGCTCGAGCGGATCACGAACTACCTCAGCCATGCGCGCCCGAAACGAAAAGCGTACGTGGCTCATCGGCTCGATCGATCGGTCAGCGGGTTGCTGGTCTTTGCCAAGAGTCGCGCCGTGCTGAAGGACCTGCAAGAACAATTCAAGGAGCGCAAGCCGCAGCGACTCTACATCGCGATCGTGGCGGGCAAGATGAAGAAGCCGCAAGGAACCTTCCGCTCGTACCTCGATACCGGCGATAACCTGGATCGCTTCTCCACAAGCGATTCGACTCAGGGACAGTTGGCGATCACCCATTACAACGTCGTCAAGACTTGGAATGATGCCACGCTCGTGGAAGTGCGACTGGAAACGGGTCGGCGCAACCAGATTCGCGTCCACTTCGCGGAAGCGCGTCACCCCGTGCTCGGCGACCCACGCTACGGCCGCAAAGCCTCTTCGCATGAGCGCTGGCATAGCAATCGTTTGGCCCTGCACGCCGTTTCGTTGGGCTTTCAACATCCGGTGACCGGCGAAGCCCTGTTGTTTGAATCGCCGTTGCCGCCGCCGATGAAGAAATTCAAAGGCAGTCAGCCGAGCTAGTGCATTGTCACGATTAAAAATGAGGGTTGGGGCACAGCCTTCAGGCTGCGAATTACCGGCTAAAGCCGGAACTCCAACCCTAAAACTCAGAATTGCCAGAGCACTAGGTTCCAAGCCTAGAACGGGATGTCCTCTTCGTCGTAGGCCGCTTCGGAGAGCCCTTCATTGGGGTCTGCAGCCTGTTTCGCTGCCTTAGCAGCACTTCCCGCCGTCGCTCCCTTGCCGCTTAACACCTGAAAGGCGGTCGCCTCGGCATTCAGGAAGAACTTCACTTCACTCTTGGCGTCCTTCTGCCATTTGCGACCACTCAAGCGATACGTGACCTCGGCCTCGTCGCCCACGTTCAGTTCGTCGACCAAGTCGCAGGCTTCTTGAATGAACTCGAACGGGATGTAATTAGTAAAGCGATCGTTGTCCTGTTCCAGCACGACGAGGCGTTTGCGGAACCCCTTCTGGCCATAGGTCTTGGTTTCTTCGATCAGATGCACGATGCCACGCACTTTTGCTTCACTCATGGCCAACTCTTCCCCTTCTTGATCCCGCGAACGTCGGAGCACACATCCGATCTTGCGGTCAATGTAACGAGATTTCGCGGGAAGATAAACAAGCCTTCCCGAAATCGGCGACAATGGAAACGACTGTGTGTCCCAAAGGGGTCAGTCCCTCTCCGGCGAGGCCAAGAAGTAACAGTGACAAATCGAGTCGCCTCCAAAGGGTCAGAC
>JBGTHH010000053.1:0-6778 GCA_041746275.1 Pirellulaceae bacterium
GGTTCCTGAATCAGGCCGATTGTCAGAATATCCCGCGACTCTTGCTCGAAAGAAACTGAATCCATGCCTCTCCTTGTTGTTGGCTCCGTGGCTCTCGATTCCGTGCAAACTCCCCAAGCAACTCGCGAAGACGTGCTGGGCGGATCGGCGGTCTTTTTTTCCTATGCCGCAAGTTACTTCACTTCGGTCAAGCTCGTGGGTGTGGTGGGAGAGGACTGGCCCGAGGAACATACGCAGCTACTGGCCAACCGGCGGATTGATGTCGCGGGCCTGCAAGTCGTCCCCGGCGCGAAGACGTTTCGTTGGCGCGGGAAGTACCTGCCGAACATGAATGACCGCGAGACGCTGGAGGTGCATCTGAATGTGTTCGGCGACTTCGATCCCGTGTTGCCGGAGGAATTCTGTCGCTCGCCGTTCCTGTTCCTGGCGAACGGTTCGCCACGACTTCAATTGAAAGTCATGGATCAAGTCCACGGCGCGCGGCTGACGGTGGCCGACACCATGGACTTGTGGATTCGCGAGGACCATGATGCTTTGCTGGAGATGCTGCGGCGCGTCGATGGTTTGGTGCTCAACGACAGCGAAGCGAAGTTGCTCACCAACGACGAGAACCTTGTGCGTGCCGGCCACAAGGTCCGCGAGATGGGGCCTATGTTCGTCGTGATTAAGAAAGGCGAGCACGGAGCGATGTTCTTTTCCGAGCACGAGACCTATGTGATGCCAGCCTTCCCGACGCCCGATGTGGTCGACCCGACGGGAGCTGGCGACAGTTTTGCCGGTGGCATGATGGGTTACTTGGCCGAGCAAGCGAACTTCGAACCGACCACGTTGAAGAAGGCACTGGCCTATGGAGTGCTCGTGGCGAGCTTCAACGTCGAGGACTTTAGCCTGGACCGGATGAAGAAAATTGAGCGGTCGGATATCGATCTGCGGATGGAACAATACCAGAAGATGCTCAACTTCTAGCGAGGCGGTATTCCGATCATGGCTCGCATTCGCACGTTTATCGCCGTGGAAGTTTCGCCTGCGGTCTGCCACCGCGCGAGTGAACTGATCGCCAAGCTGCAGGCGAGCGAGGTGAAGTGTACGTGGACGGCTCCGGAGAACATGCACGTTACCTTGCAGTTCCTGGGCGATACGGACGATACCCTGATCCCGGATGTCTGTCGTCGTGTCGCACAAGCCGCCGCGCCCTTTGAACCCTTTGAGATGGCTTTTTCCCAAGCGGGAGCCTTTCCCGCGCCGGATCGACCGCGCACGGTGTGGTTAGGCGTGGACGCAGGTGCCGAGAAATTGGTTCGCTTGCAGTTCGCGATTCAAGAGTCGCTGGTCGAACTGCGATTCCCCCGCGAGCATCGCACGTTCAAACCTCATTTGACCTTGGGTCGCGTGCGTGACGGCAGTCCTCGGTCCCAGCGCTTAGCCGAGTTGTTAGCTCAGTATCGCGATTATAAGGCGAGCGAATCTGATGTCAGTGAGGTCGTAATTGTCGGCAGCTTTCGCGACAAGTCGGGACCCATGTACCAAATCATCGGTCGCGCACCTCTGGAAGGCTGATCCGATCCCCGAGTTCGCGGGGCGTGGGATTTTGAATCCATCTTGGCTTATTCCGCTTGGCTCGGGATCACTAGTCGGGTTGTAGCGGCGTATCCGACTTGCCCTGCCCAATTTAAGTCGTTTTCGTTGACACTGCCACTTTGCGGCAATTATACTTACCCAATAGTTGACGCTCGATAGATCTTTACCGAAGGTGTCCGTGGGGTGTGATAGCCGCCGTGAAGCGGAGCGGGGAGCCGCCCATCACTCGTGACTTTCCACGTTCAGGTACACGCAGATTCGTTGATTTCCAGAAGGAATTGCCGTTATGACCTTAGTCGGAAAGATTCTTACCGTTCTGATACTGATCATGAGCATTGCGTTCATGATGTTCGCGGTGACCGTCTTTGCGACTCACCGAAGTTGGCGTGACGTGGCCTTGAAACACAAGACAACGATCGAAGAGCTGCGCGACACGAATCAGCGTTTGCGGGCCGAGGTGGCTCGTGCCGACGACAAGTTGGCGATCGAGCAGGCGGCCCGTCGCTTTGCCTTGGCGGCCCTGCAATCGCGACAAGAAGCCTTGGCACAACAGTTAGCCGCCCAATACGACCAACTGACCAAGAAGCAGGCCGAGAACGATATCATTACCGAGACGCTTAGCCAGAACACCATGCTTCTGGACAACCTTGGCAAGGAAGTGACGGGACTCCGTGACGAGATTCGTGTCGCTCAGCAAGATCGGGATGAGAAGTTCAATAATGTGGTGGTGTTAACCGACAACATTTCGGAACTCCAAGGCTCGAAGGCGGGTCTGGAGGAACGCGAGCAGCAGTTGTTGGCGGAAGTCAGTCAGCGCAAGCTGGTGATGGATGCCCTGGGAGTGACTCAGTTTACTCCGGTCGTCGATATTCCGCCGCAAGTCGACGGGCTGGTCACCAGTGTCGGCGAGAAGTCGTTGATCGAGATCTCGATTGGCTCTGACGATGGCCTACGTAACGGCCACACGTTGGAAGTGTTCCGCAACAATGCGTACTTGGGACGGGTTCGCGTGAAGCGGCTCGAGCCGAACAAGGCGGTCTGTGAAATCATCCCCGAGTATCGCAAAGGCATTATCAAGAGGGGCGATCGTGTCGCAACCAAGCTCATTTAATCCGGCGGCTGTCGAAGCTCCCAAGCAGAAGCAGAAGACCAGCGTCTATACGGTGATGTTGGTTATATCGTTCTGTGCCATCGTGCTGGCCTGCACGCTCCTCTGGATGGAGCTGAAGATGTGGGGCGATTATCCGTGGTGGAAGACGACGGAGGCGATCCCGCAAGGTGCCTTCCTATTCGAGCCCACGAACGATCCGGTGTCGCATTGGGCTTGAGCGGCCCGAGTGATGCACGCAGGGTGAACCGTGGACGCTAATCATCCGCCCTGCCCGCCTTCGCCCCTCGAGTTCATTCTGGGGACGCGAATTCACGGATGCCAGTCGCTTGATTCCTGTTACGAGCCCCCCACGCCCTCGCTGATCGGCGAAACCCTTGCATCCTGGATTGGTGTGTCGCCTCAGGGAGAACCTGCTACGATTGTGTCCTAATTGGACAGATTCTTTCCTTGTAGCTCGTGCGTGCGCGTGTTGGATTGTGGGTGACCGGCTGGATTCCCGCATATGCCACAAAGATTCGCTGCCGGTCGGACCCACAAGTTGTCTGGCAAAGTTCCACCGCTAGGCTAAGTTGCGGTGGAATCCCCGGTCTAGCGACTTCGACGCATTCACTAGAAACGGTGAATACTCGATGGTCACTCCGTTCGATCCGACTTCAACCTCCGATTTCCGTGCGATCTTCGATGCGGCGGGGTCCATGATCTTCGCGATGGATCTTCAGGGGACGGTTCAGGCGTTCAATCGAGCCGCCGAGCAACTCTTGGGTTGGCGATCCGAGGAAGTGGTTGGCCGCCATACACCGGAGCTGTGGCTCGAGGCCGGGGAACTGACGACTCGGGCGGCTGTATTGTCCCGAGAACTGAAACGCCCGGTAAAGCCGAATGTTGATGTGCTTGTTGCCCGAATAAATCCCGAAGCCCCCGAGCAGCGCGACTGGACATTCCGACATCGGGACGGCCACCACTTCCGGGCGCGTCTTGAGGTAGCGGCGTTGCGCAGCGCGGTGGGTGAGGTGAGTGGCTTTGTGGGCACTGCGTACGATTTGACCAGGCTGATGATCGTGGCAGACGAACGGGATCAGATCTTTGAACTGTCGCTCGACATCCTGTGCGTGTCGAACGCGGATGGATACTTCAAACGAGTCAATCCGGCGTTCAGTCGCATTCTGGGTTGGAGCGAGCAAGAGCTGTTAACTCTCCCGTTCATCGACATGGTTCACCCCGATGACCGAGTCGCCACGCTGCGTGAGGTCGAACGACAAGTGAATGCCGGCGAGCCGGTCCTGCAATTTGAGAATCGCTATCGGCACAAAGACGGATCGTGGCGATTGCTCTCTTGGCGATCCGTGCCGCAACCCGGCGGATTCATGTACGCCACGGCGCGGGATATGACCGAGGCCCGGCAAGCGGAGGATGCGCTGCGATTGAGTGAGCAAAACCTTGCGATCACACTGAATTCGATTGGGGATGCGGTGCTCGCCACGAACGCGGAACGTCAAATCACACGGATGAATCCCGTGGCCGAACGTATGACGGGTTGGACGCAGGTGGAAGCTTTAGGACGACAGATCGACGATGTGTTCCGCATCGTAAACGAGGTTACGCGGCTTCCGACCGTCATTCCCGTTGACACCGTTCTCGCAACGGGCACCATTCAGGGGCTGGCCAATCACACCATCTTGATCGCGCGCGATGGAACGGAAGTATCCATAGCCGATAGTGCGGCACCGATTCGCGACCACTCGGGAGCGATCTGTGGTGTTGTTCTGGTGTTCCGCGATGTGACGGATGAACGTCAAATGGAGCGGCAACTGCAGCAACTCGCCGATGACCTATCACTACGGGTCGAGCAACGCACCGCCGAACTGGTCGCGAGCGAAAGCCTGCATCGCATTCTCCTGCAACGGGTTCCCGCGCCCCTATTTGTCTATGACCGGGAAACACTGGAGTACCTGACGGTCAGCGATGTGGCGGTCGCCGAATACGGCTACAGCCGGGACGAATTCTCGCGAATGAAGGTTACCGATATCCGGCCCCCGGAGGATATCCCGGTGCTGTTAGACATGCTGGCCCGGTCGAGCACCGAGTTCGAACATAGAGGTCTCTGGCGGCATCAGCGCAAAGACGGCTCGGTCATCGACGTCGACATCACCACGTGTGGAGTGGAACTGGCGGGCCGCCCGGCCTGTATCGTCCTGGCCCAGAACGTGACCGAACGACTTCAGGCGGAACGGGCATTACACGCGAGTGAAGCTCGCAAACAGGCCATGGTGGAGTCTTCGTTGGACTGCATCATCACCATCGATCGAAGTGGCACCATCATCGAGTTCAATCGCGCGGCGGAGGCAACGTTTGGCTACAGGCGGGATCAAGTCCTGGGGCGGCAGGTGGCCGAGGTGGTGATCCCGGCGAACTACCGTAGCGAACATCACCGGGGATTCAACCACTATCTCGTTACCGGGGAAGGGCCGATCATCGGCAATCGAGTTGTGACCGAGGCGCTGCGCGCGGATGGTTCCATCTTTCCGGCCGAGCTGACCGTGGTAGCCGTCGGCCAGCGAGACGATCTCGTCTTCACGGCGTTCATTCGAGATGTGACCGAGCGCCAGCGTGCCGAACGCGAGCTTCAGGCGAGCGAACTGCGATATCGCTCGATTGTGCAGCAGTCGCCCGAACTAATCTTCCTGAACCGTGATGATGAGATCACGTTCGTCAATCAAGCTGGGATGGAATTGCTGCGTGCCCAATCGGCTCAGGACGTCGTGGGCCGTTCACCCTACGACTTGTTTCATCCCGATTACCATGCCGCGATTCGCGAACGGATCGAACGACTTCAGCAGGAACCCTCCCAAGTGCCATTGATGGAGGAACGAATCGTGGCACTGGACGGCACGGTGATCGATGTCGACGTTCAGGCTTCGTCGTTCCACAGGGACGGTCGATTGGAAATTCAAGTCGTTTGCCGCGATGTGACCGAAAGGAGAAAGTTTGAACAACAACTTCGTGAAGCGCGCGCTTTCGCGGACACGGTTATTGAAAGTGTTTCTGGACTGTTCTACGTGCTGGACGAGCAGGGATTCTACGTTCGCTGGAATGAGAATTTGCGAGAACTGTTGGGCCTGTCGGCTGACGAGATGCGGCGGACCAATGCTTTGTCCGTCGTTTACGAACCGGATCGGGAACTAATCGCGACCCGCATGGCGGAAGTCTTCACCCATGGCCAAGCCGAGGCCGAAGCACGCATGTTAGTCAATGATGAGATCCGGCACTATCTGATCAACGGACGCCGCACTGAAGTGAATGGCAAGGTTTATTTGGCTGGCCTTGGTGCCGATATCAGCGATCGAATCCACACGGAGGAAGCGCTGGAGGCGATGAACATCACCTTGGAAGCCCGCGTTCTGGAGCGGACCATCGAGTTGGCGGAGAGCGAGCGATTCAATCGCGCCACGCTCGACGCGCTCTCAGCGCATGTGGCGGTCGTGAATCACCAAGGCGACATCGTGGCCACCAACCAGGCCTGGAAGACCTTCGCCAAGGAAAACGATAGTTATTTCCACGGCGTGAGTGAAGGCGCGAATTACTTGAAGGTCTGCGATGCCGCTGCCGCTCGGGGCGAGGTGGACGGTGCGTTAGCGGCGACAGCGCTACGCGAGATCTTCGCCAACGAACGAACCACCTGGTTACACGAATACCCTTGTCATTCTCCCACCGAGCAACGCTGGTTTCTCTGTCATATCACCCGCTGTCGCATTCACGATCAGATCCACGCGGTAGTCGCACACGAGAATGTGACGAGCATTCGCCAAACGCAAGAGGAACTGCGGATCGCGAAAGTACAAGCCGAGTTGGCCAATCAAGCCAAAAGTGAATTTCTGGCAACGATGAGCCATGAGTTGCGGACGCCGCTGAACGGTATCTTGGGTATGAACGATCTACTTTTGACGACGGAATTATCCGCCCGACAACGCGAGTTCGTGCAAGCCAGCAGCGCGAGCGGCAAACAGCTTATTCAATTGATCAACGACATTCTGGATCTATCCAAGATCGAGGCTGGGAAACTGGAACTCGACCAGCGCGAGTGCGATTTTA
>JBGTHH010000054.1:0-9543 GCA_041746275.1 Pirellulaceae bacterium
GATGCCCGCGATCTACTCTGGCGATTCGATGCCGTGACACGCCTCGCCGAGGCCCAGGTGCTTGGTGCGGTCGCATTCATGCCGACTGGAAACCACGCTGATGATGAGAAACGGCGTGAGGCGGTGATGGGCGAGTTGCGACAGTCCCTCGCCATCCGGAATTTCGTCCGTCCGGGGCCGCTGTGGTGGGCCGTAAACGCGAAAGACGCGGAGCAGCACTGCGTTCAGGAAGAGAACCAGCTCCAGGACGGACGAAACGCCGAGCGAAACTCGAACGGGTGGGTGGTGTTGATCGACGAGATCGACAAGGCGGAAAGCGACTTGCCCAACGGTCTGCTGGAAGTGTTGGGCTCCGGCAGCTTTCGTCCCCTCGGACGCACCGACATGATTGCGGTTCCCAAGGGGAACACCGCTCCCTTGGTCGTGGTCACGACGAACGAAGACCGCGTCTTGCCCGATGCGTTTGTACGCCGTTGCATGGTGTTGCACCTCGAATTGCCGGGAACAAGTGACAAGCTGATCCAACACCTGATGGAACGTGGCCGTGCCCATTTCGGCAATCGCACAACCGAGGCGATGCTTCGCAAAGCCGCCGCGATGTTGGTCGAAGATCGGCAAACGGCCAAGGACAAGCGGCTCTCGCCGTTGCCCGGACAGGCGGAGTATCTCGATCTTGTGCGGGCCGTCGTGACCTGGGAACGCGATAAGAAAAAGCAGGGCCAGATCATCGATAAAGTACGAGCCTTTTCCTATCGCAAGCATGAATCGATGCTGACGCCGTCTGACCGAGGCATCGAGAACGACAATGAACCCAAAGATGTGCATGATTTCAATTCTTAGGGGCAATGCTTCATAGCGAGAACGATTCTTGATCCGTGGATTTATAGGCCGTGCTGATCTGGTCGAAGCTCTGCGACGCGGCGATGAAAGTCTGCTGGCGGCGACCGCTGAATTACTCGACTTCGAAACGCGCATTCGCTTCGTCGATGAACCCCGCGAGCCCGTCGACGGCATAAAAGGCGATCGGAATGATCCCGATGAGCAGGTGACGGTCAGCGCGGCCAACTGGACGCAATTTCGACCCGTCAAGGTCGCCTACTGGCGACTTGTGTACCATGCCGAAGTCGGCCCGGCTTCGGATGGCAAATCAAACGAGCCCACCACGCGTCGGCCGAACGATAAGGCTTGGCGGGATTGCCCCAAGATCGTTCCGGTAGCGCAGCCCTTGGCTACCGAACGCGAAATCCGCACGCAACTGCGCAAGGCGTCGAGTCGCACGGCCACGGGCCGCTCCCCAGATATTACCCTGTTGATCGACAGAATCTGTCGCGGTGAACTCGTCGATCGCATTCCGCTCGAGAAAATCCGCTCCTGGAGTGCTTCGCTGCACGTCATTCAGGATCGAGCGGGGCGATTAACGCCGTACTGGACAGATCAAGATTTCGTGTGTCGCGTGCTGCGGAAACTTTACCCGGACTATTCACTGACGATCTCCCGGATCTGGGATGATAGCTCGACGCCACAAGTTCTCTGGCCGAAGAGCCGCCGTGGTATGTGGAGTCCCCCTCCGGCAGCAACGGAGATTCTCGTGCTGAGTGATCTTGGCTGCCTGGCGGGAGATCCCGACTTGCGATCCGAATTGCAGCGACAGTGGCAGGAATGGGGTCAACAATTTGAGCAAGTTGGCAACCGCACCACCGCCTTGATTCCATTTCGACGGGAGGAAATCCCCAGCGCGCTAGCGGCCTATTGGAATCCCGTCGCCTGGGAAGTGGCGCCCTACCAACCGGGAACTCCCGATGCACTCGACTTGTTGATGGCGTTTGTCTCACCCGCGGTGCGACTCGAACCCGGACTGTTACGCGAAATTCGCCGCCTCATGCCGGGGGGCCACGGCAATCCGGGTTTGGAAGCACGCGTCTTCGAGCACGATGCCGTCAGAAGCCAGAACTCGGTCGCCGCTTCGTTTGATGCGGCCTTCCTTCCCCGCCTTCGAGCCGCCTTCGAGCAATGTGATCCCGAGCTTAAGGAAGCCGTATTGAACCTGATTCGAGACTGGCGATCCAAGTTGCACGAGGCGATTTGGTTCGAAGAAGTCCTCGGCCTGGATTCAGAGACGAGGAAGTGGTTCGCGAAAGACGTGGAAGACGCAGTGAAGTTCTTCCGGGAATACGGCTCGAAAATCGGCAGGGGGAATGCCGGATTCGTCAACTGGGATGATGTCGTCATCTGGGCTCGGGGCTTCCTCGACCGAGTCCCTAACGTGCTGTGGCGGGACGAGCAGCTCGGGGAAGCGTTGCACGCGATGCAGCAAGCAGTCAAACCCGAGGGACCGGCTGAAGTTTCCGCCGGCATGCAGCCCCGGTTCATGCCGTCCTCCGCGTCGAATGAAATCGGGCTGGAGATCCGTCATGAGGGTCGTGAGTTCATACTGACCCCGGCGGCGAGCGATTCACAGGCGCAGAGGGGGAGTTGGATGGGCTCCATCAGGACCAAGAACCGAGAGCTGAAAGTTAGCTTCGAGGAACCGGAACAGATGCTCGTCGGGCGCGACTTCGAGGCCGGGGATTCGTTCTGGCTGGCGGGCCGACCGCCAGCTTGGGCGCACAAATGGGATCGGGACGACCACGGGCTGTGGTGCTCGTTTCTGATCGGCACCGTGGAACAGATCATGCGCTGGGTGCCAGCGGGGTCGTCTTCGATGGGGTCTCCGGAAGATGAGGAAGGGCGACTTCCCGATGAAATGCCTCAACGGTGGGTCACGATCCCGGAGGGGTTCTGGATTTTCGAGACGCCCTGCACGCAGGCGTTGTGGGACGCGGTGATGGACGAGAATCGTTGTAGTTTCAAAGGTCCGAATCGGCCGGTGGAGAATGTGAGCTGGCATGACTGCCAGGAATTCATCGACCGTCTCAACAAACAAGTCCCTGGACTTGAGCTCCATTTGCCAACCGAGACACAGTGGGAATTCGCCTGCCGCGCGGGTAACCCGGCACCCCGATACGGCGAAACCAGCGACATTGCTTGGTTCAGCGAGAACAGCGACAGAACAACGCACGATGTGAAGCTGAAGACTCCCAACGCATTAGGCCTGCACGATATGCTTGGCAATGTCTCGGAATGGTGTTTGAACCCCTCTCGACGAACAAATCGATCGACACGCGGAGGTAGCTGGGCTCACTCCGCGCAGAACATGCGGGCGGCGGGGCGTAGTGAGCTTCGCTCAGCGGACCGGTACGGCAATCTGGGCTTCCGCTGTCTGAGTTCCTCTGAGGCAAGCCAGCCGCGCGGAGCGGTGGTGAGCGGGAGCGCGTCGCAGCGTGGCGGAGCCCGCGAGACGGCGACCAGTGAACCTCCACGTAGCGAAAAAAAATCTCCGACGCCACGCAAGGCAAGGCAGTTCACCTGGCGGGACGAAACACCGGAGCTGCGGATCGACATTCCGGCAACGGCTTGGCTCAATATCGAAAGCGACCAAGAGACCGTTGCGTTTCGGCGTGATGCGGCTCCCGACTGGGCGGTCCGTTCCGGGCGTGACGCGTTTGGTCTGTGGGCCGAGTTTGAATACCGCCGCGTCTGCCAACGCCTCCGTTGGATTCCCCCCGGACGTTTTTTAATGGGATCCGCGGCGGAGCCCGAACACTTCTGGCTGAAAGAAACACCCCAACATACGGTCACGATCCAGCAGGGCTTCTGGATGTTTGATTCGCCCTGTACGCAGGAGCTGTATACCGCAGTAAAGGAAAAGCACGAAAGCAGCTTTCGCGGGCCTCAGCGTCCCGTTGAGAAAGTTACCTGGCACGACTGCCAAGAGTTCATCGAGCGGCTCAATCAAGAGAAGCGAGGCTTGAATCTCTCGCTGCCGTCCGAGGCCGAGTGGGAGTATTGCTGTCGCGCAGGCAGCGGTGCGGAACGATATGGCGAGATCGATGCTATTGCCTGGTACGACAGCAATAGCAACCGGGAAACTCACGACGTCAAGCAGCTTGCACCCAACGCCTGGGGGTTGTTCGATATGCTTGGCAATGTTTGGGAATGGTGTTTGGACGAGCCGAGAGACTACTCTGTGCCCCTTCCCGCTGAACGCGTGCTATCTGCTGCTGCGGCTCGGGTGCTCCGTGGCGGTAGCTGGAACAGCCCCACGCAGAGTGTGCAGGCTGCCTATCGCTACGCGGTCCAGCCGGAGGCCCGGTTCGTCACTCTGGGATTCCGCTGTCTGAGCTACTCTGAGCCCAGCCAGTACCGCGCAACCGAGGCATAATTTGAGACATGAAGCTTCGCACCCGAAAGCTGATTGCAGTTCAGGTCGCGTTTCGCGGCGCGGACAGTGGTATGCTGCTCCATGTAAAGACCGTTCACGGCCGCCGAACGCTTGAAGAAGTTAGCAACTATCCGCTCATGACATCGTCGCTTGTCACCGATCATCCGCTGGCCAATGGTTGTCCGCCACGCTGGGCCTCGCAGTGGGGCGAGGACGAATACGGTCCCTGGTGCGGCTTCGAAATCGGCCAAGCCCGTCAGATGCTGCGCTGGATTCCGCCGGGACAGTTTCTGATGGGATCTCCCAACGATGAAGAGGGTCGGTTTGACAACGAAGGTCCGCAGCATTGGGTGACGATCAGTTACGGCTTCTGGCTTTTCGACACGCCATGTACGCAGTCGCTGTGGAAGGCCGTCACGGGAAAAACTCCTAGCCAGTTCAAGGGACCATCGCGCCCGGTGGAACAGGTCAGTTGGCATGATTGCCAGGACTTTATGAAGCGGCTGAATGAGCTAGTGCCGCGCCTGAAATTGCGGCTTCCTACCGAGGCGGAGTGGGAATACAGCACCCGCGCGGGAAAAGGGGATGCGCTCTATGGGAACCTGGATGACATTGCGTGGTACGGCGACAACAGCAAGTCTAAAACGCATGATGTGAAAGGGAAGCAGGCTAACGACTGGGGCCTGTACGATTTGCTCGGGAATGTCTGGGAGTGGTGCGAGGATGACTGGGGGCGCGAGTACACCGACAAATCTCAGACGGATCCATTGCACGTTGTTGAGGCGGGCGCGCATCGGGTGATCCGTGGCGGTGGGCGGGGCAGCCCCCCGCAGTACGTGCGGGCTGCGTGTCGCAGCGCGGACCCGTCGGAGGATCGGAGCGTCCTTCTGGGCGTCCGCTGTCTGAGTTCCTCTGAGCTCAGCCAGTAGCGCCGGTGACGGCGCGACGGAGCGCGTCGTAGCAGACAGGTCGGCAGAGCCGACAATGCCGGGCATTCCCAGGCAGGAGCCTGGGAACGAGACAACAGAGCCTGGGAAGGAGACAAGAATGCGAGTTGGAGTACAGCCTTCAGGCTGCCAATTACCAGCTAAAGCTGGAACTCCAACCCAAAACTTTAGAATTGACAGACCACTCGCAGCCGTTTTCAGGGGACGTCGTACCGGACGAATCGTCTCACTGGAGTGCGGCCAGCACCAGCTCTTGCGGGACATCGCCCACCAACTCGACGTGTCCCAGCCGCGAGGGCAGCACGAAACGCAGCCGACCGTGCTCGGACTTTTTGTCCTTTTGCATGGCACGCACCAATTGAGCGTGATCCACGTTGGGAACTTCCAGCGCCAGCCCCAGTCCCTGCAAGAGCTGCTGCTGACGGTGCGTGATATCGGGTGTGATCCGGCCCAGCGACTCCGCCAGTTTCGAGGCGCACACCATGCCGATGGCCACGGCTTCGCCATGCAGTAGCGTGCCATAGCCGGTTTCCGCTTCGAGGGCATGGCAGAACGTGTGGCCATAGTTCAGCACGGCGCGAATGCCCGTTTCTTCCCGCTCGTCGGCCGCCACGACCTGGGCCTTGAGTTCGCAACACCGAGCGATCGTCTGTCGCAAGACGAGTGGGTCACGATCATTCAGCTCGGCCTGATGGTCTTCCAAATAGGCGAAGAACTCGGCATCCAGAATCACGCCATACTTGACGACTTCAGCCAGTCCCGAGCGATACTCGCGCAGCGGCAGAGTTCGCAGCACATCCGTATCGATCAAGACCCCCGCAGGCTGCCAGAACGCACCGACCATGTTCTTGGCCGCCGGCAGGTTCACTCCGACCTTGCCTCCCACGCTCGAGTCGACTTGCGCCAGCAGCGTTGTTGGGACCTGGATGAACTCGATACCGCGGGCGTAGGTCGCCGCGATGAAGCCCGCGAGATCCCCCACGACGCCGCCGCCGACGGCCACGACGATTGACTTGCGGTCAGTACCGTATTCCAGCAGCAAACGCCACAGTTCGTCGGCACTCGCGGTGGATTTCGTCGCTTCACCGGCAGCAACGCTCGCCAAGTTAACACGCACACCGGCCTGTTCGAGGCTATCGACAACAACTCTTCCGTGGCGAGCTGCGACATTAACATCGGTGATCACGACGGCATGTGAGCAAGCCGTCCGTGTACGCACGAAGCGACCGGCGTCTGGCAGGAGCCCCGCTCCGATCTCGATGTCATAACTTCGTTGAGAAAGATCGACGCGAACCGTCGTGGTGGTGGACAAGTTGATTCACTATCTCCGTCCAGTCAGCGAACTTAAGCCTTCTGACTGACGCGTTCGAAGTCGCTGTCCGACACGGTAATTTGTCGGCAAAAACCGGTATGTGTGCGGATGTATTCCATGTTCGCACAGCTCGCGGGATCGGCATGGAGGACGTCGGCGATGCGTGCCTTCTCGGCTGGCTCCAACTCGTCATACTCGTCGGGCCACACGGTCACAGTCTCGACCACCAGGGCTTCGCGATACGGATCAAACTTGTCAGCCATCTTCAGCCTCGAACGTGCGAACGCGGGGACACACTTGCAAGCGGACTAGTATACTGAAGGCTCGGGTTGTGCAAAATACGGCCTGTCGTGGGGAGTTCGCTCGGGAGGAATGGTGGTTTGATTCGCGGCAAACTCGTGATTTTGTTTATCTTTGGGCTCTCGGCCGTTATGGGAGGCTACGCTTGGTGGCACCATTACCATCAAGGTCGACGGAGCTTGGAGTTTTGGGGAGCGGATGCGGCCGCGCTGATTCGCTACGCGCCGCAGGTCGAAATCTTGCGGCTAAGCAACGAACCGAATGGGGAATGGGAGTCATTGCAGGTCGATCAAGCCGCGTTATCGATCAGCCAACGTCGCGACATCACGGGCACTCCCGGACTGGTCCACGCGCGACAGGCCTTGATCGAGGACCAAAGTTTCGCTTGGGATCACGCGCCGTCGTCGCTGCCAGCCGAATGGTACTTCGCCCTGCGTTTCACCGAAGGTGAGCGACGAGTCGTGGTTCTGTGGGATCGCGTGAGCAATCGCGTGCGTCTGCTGGAGGGCGGTCAAACCGCGGAGCTAACGGAGCGCATGATGAACGCCTATCGTTCGCGTTTTCCCGTGTGGCTGCCCGATTAGCGTTTCCCCGACGAGCGGAGTAGCACGGGAAGATAAGCGAGGATGGCTCCCACGCCCAAGCCAACGAAATGCGCGGCGTTGGCGATCGATTCGTCCATGAACAGGCAATAGAACAAGTACACGATGAAAAAGCCGATCGTGAAGTTGCTGACAAACAGGCTGGACGTCGGATCGTACTTCGTCTTGATCCAGACATAGCCGAACAAGCCGGTGACGACTCCCGAGATGCCAAAGAAGTTTGGCCCACTCGTGATGGCTTGCACCAGATTTGACGCGAGCGCACAGATCAGAACCAACATTCCCAACATCAGCGTCCCGTGGAAGTTTTCGATCTGGGCACCAAAGCGGTACATCCAATATGCGTTCATCACGAGATGCAGGACACCAATGTGGACGAAGATCGGCGTGATCAGTCGCCACACTTCACCCCGGCGAATATCGACGAAAGCCGCAGCCGGTCCAGTGACTCCGGCACTTTGCATCGAACCGGAGCTGGCGAACCGCATGAAATCTGCTCCCTTGCTCCGCGCCATCGCACTGGGGCCATTCAGGCTCTTGGTCCACAAGCTGGCCATCACACACAGTCCGATCAGGATAAAGACCAAAGGCGCGTGCTGCGGAGTCGAGGTTCCCGCCGTGCCGGGCGACTTCCATTTACCGCGCATTTCGACAACGTTTTTGCGGGCCGCCGCGCGTTGCTGCGCTTCCTCGCGACGAATCGCGGCCGCCGTTCGTTCCACGTCTTCGTAACGTCGGTCGAGCGGATTGTGAGCGAAATCGCGAAAGGCTTGCCGAGCCGGTTCCAACGAGTTCTCGTCGCGCACCCAGATGGCCCATTCCTCGCCATCCGCTTCGGCATGGGCCATGATCCCTTCGGTGACGAGGTAGGCGGCCAGCCGTTCCGCGTCCGCTTGTTTCTTCAGCGAGCCAATCTGTCGCATATCACGATCCCTGTTTCTGGCCGAATTCACCGGCTCCCTGATTACCAATTCCCAAGGCCCGCATCTGCCCACTTTCCAACAGCGACTGAGCGTGCTCCACTTCCGCATAATAGTCGCGTCGGGCGAGCCAACCAGCGGCCTCCTGATCGACAATCACGATCACATCTCGATGTAATTGCAGTGCGGAAGCGGTAATTTGGGCCGTGACGGGCCCCTCGACCGTACTGCGGATCGCGCCGGCTTTGCCTTCACCCATGGCCAGTAACAAGCACTGCCGCGACTCCAGAATCGTCCCGACACCCATCGTGATCGCGAGTCGGGGAACCTGTTCTTCGCCGCCAAAAAACCGGGCGTTGTCGCGAACCGTTTCGCTGGTCAGCGTCTTCAGTCGCGTGCGACTGCCAAGCGACGACCCTGGCTCGTTGAAGGCGATGTGTCCATCGGTGCCGATGCCCAGCAGTTGCAGATCGATGCCGCCCGCGTCGTGGATGCGCTGTTCATACTGGCGGCAGTGGGTGGAGAAGTCTAACGCGCGCCCATCCGGGACGTGCGTTTTGGTCGGCTCCAGATTCACATGATCAAAAAAGTTCGATTGCATGAAGAATCGGTAGCTTTGCGGGTGGGTCGGCCCAAGCCCCACGTATTCATCCAGATTGAACGTCGTGACTCGGGAAAAGTCCAATCCTTCCTCGCGGTGCAGCCGGCTCAACTCGCGATAGACGCCCAACGGAGTGCTTCCCGTCGCTAGGCCCAGCACACAGTCGGGCTTGCGCCGGACCACGGTCGCGATGAAGTTGGCACCGCGACGGCTGACTTCTTCCGCGGTATTTTCGATAATGACACGCAAGTTGCTTCTCCCATCGACTGGCTGCTAGCTCACACCGCACAGATTCCCGCTTACTCCACCGACATGCGCCCGCGAACTGCTGTTGTAGTCCAAAACGACTGGTGAACCAACGGGACGGCCTAAGAGCCTGTCCGAATAGGGGTCTGACCCTTTGGAGGCGAGTCGATTTCACTGGGTTTTTGGCCTCGCCGGAGAGGTCTGACCCCTTTTCGAACAGGATTAGGACTCGTCTGGCCTTGAACCGGTAGTGCTGTCTATAATCCCCGCCCGTGTTGGCCAGCCGTGGGCCGCTTCGTCTGGGTGTTGGGAAAGGGAGTGCCTTATGCGATCGATCGCCATCATCAATCAAAA
>JBGTHH010000055.1:0-2405 GCA_041746275.1 Pirellulaceae bacterium
ACGTTACTCGCTCAGGAGCGCATCACGGGGCTCGCCGGCGTGCCGCCCCTCTGGAATTTGCTCGTTCAGCCGAGCTCGACCTTGGGACGCACCGAACTGCCTCACTTGAGATACATTACGAATACGGGTGGAGCACTGCCACAAAAGACACTCGCGGCGCTGCGTCAAGCATTACCCCGCACCCAAGTGTTCCTCATGTACGGGCTCACCGAGGCGTTTCGCTCCACGTATCTGCCTCCCGAAGAGCTGGATCGGCGACCGACCTCCATGGGGAAAGCGATTCCCAATACAGAAATCTTGGTGGTGAGCGACGATGGACATCCTTGTCCAGCGGGGGAAGTCGGCGAGTTGGTGCATCATGGTCCCACCGTGTCGTTGGGATACTGGGGAGACCCAGAGCTAACCAACCGAATCCTCCGGCCTCATCCGTTTCCGTTGCCGGGAATGAACGATGGCGTGAAGGTTTGCTATTCGGGCGATCTCGTCCAGAAAGATGACGACGGATTCCTCTACTTCGTCGGTCGTCGCGACAACTTGATCAAGTCGTCGGGGTTTCGCATCAGCCCCACCGAAGTCGAGGAGGCCCTGTTTCAGACCGGCAAGCTGCGCGAAGCCGCCGTCATCGGCGTGCCCGACGACATGCTGGGGCAACACATCAAGGCATTTGTAGTGGTCCACGAAGATACGTCCATCACGGCCGACGAGTTGATCGCCTCCTGCACCAATTCGATGCCGCGTCACATGGTTCCGAAGTCCATCGAATTCCTGACGACGCTACCCAAAACATCGAGTGGGAAGATCGACTACTCCACCCTACGTCGACGTGAAGAATCAACCACCTTGGACGTCACCGCGGACCATCTCGTTTGCAGTCATTGACGCCGATCCCCAAGCTCTGGCGAGCTTGGCTACACGAAGTCAACCCGGACCATCTCGTTTGCAATCATTGAAGCGACTATGAATCTCCTTGCGACTCCCGGCGAAATAGAAATCACAACGAACGCCCCAGTCCAGCGACTGATTGACGAGCACTTTGCTCATCACTCAGGGCATTTGGTTATGGGTGGTGTGCGAGTGGATGATTTGGTCGCGGCGTATGGCTCGCCGTTGTTCATCTACGATCGCGCGGTGATCGAGCGGAAGCTGTCTCAATTGAAGCAGGCCTTCACTTCCCGCGTGGATATCTACTACTCGATGAAGGCCAATCCGAATCAGGCCATCCTCCGCTACTTTGTCAGCCAAGGATGTGGTCTCGAAGTCGCGTCGCTTGGCGAGTTGGAACAGGCCCTGGCTGCGGGCTGTCCAGCAAGGAAGATTCTCTTTGCCGGTCCGGGAAAACGCGATGAGGAACTGCGACGGGCCGTCGAACTTGAGGTCAGCGAGATCCATGTCGAATCGCTCGCGGAGGCCAAGCGTCTGGATCGGATTGCGGCCAACCAACAGCGGTTAGTACGTGTGGGCCTACGCATCAACCCAGTCGAAGCGGTGCAGGGAGGGGCGATGCGCATGGGCGGCAAGCCCGCTCCATTTGGCATTGATGAGGAGTGCCTCGAAACGACATTGGATGCGATGGTGGAGTTGTCGTCGCTACGTATCTCGGGAATCCATCTCTATTCCGGCACCCAGATTCTTGACGATGAAATCCTGATTCGGCAGTACGAAAAGGCTCTCGACTTGGGACGACAGGTCGCCGTTCGCCTCGACACGCCGCTGGCATCCATCGATTTCGGCGGCGGTCTTGGAATTCCCTACTTCGAGCGGGAAACGCCTCTCGACCTCCACCGCTTCGCACCGCAGTTCCAACGATTGCTCGCCACCGTCGCCGCCGATCCCTGGTTGGCGAACGCGCGTTTGATTGTCGAACCTGGCCGCTTTTTAGTTGGTGAATCCGGGTTGTACGTATCCCGAGTGCTTGACATCAAGCGTTCTCGTGGCAAGACCTTTGCCGTCTTAGACGGTGGCATGCATCACCACCTCGCCGCCTCGGGTAACCTTGGCCAGACGATCAAACGTAACTACCCAATTGCCGTGCTTAACCGTTTGGATGCTCCTTGCACACAGAGAATGGAATTGGTGGGACCTCTTTGCACTCCGTTGGACGTTCTGGGCCGTGATCTCCTACTGCCAGAACTCGCTGTTGGCGATCTGATCGGTGTGTTCCAATCGGGAGCCTATGGCAGAACCTCCAGCCCCCTCGAGTTTCTCAGTCACCCGACACCCGCCGAGGTCATGGTGGACACAGGGCAACATCAGCTCATTCGCCGCAGCGGCGAGTTGCATGACTGGTTACATAACCAATTCGGTTGTCATGCTTGACCGATAACACCGATAGCTAAGTGTGGATTTGACAAGGGATTGAAACCGTGGTGTCGATTCAAAAGATAGATGCTTTGATGTTTGAGGAG
>JBGTHH010000056.1:0-3736 GCA_041746275.1 Pirellulaceae bacterium
TCCGCCACTCCCTGCTCCATGACCGAGCGCGTGACGGTCAGTTCCTGGCGGCGCACCTGGGTTTCGGGAATGGAACGGGGCGCGCGGCGATTGACATCCGCGGATTCCTTGAGTTCGGCTTCAGCCACTCCGGTCGTCGCCACGGCCGCCGCCACCGCCGAACGTGATTTCATTTCCTCGGCAATTGCCACTTGATGATCGAGCGCCGTGGCATCGCGCCGCGCGGCCGCATCTTCATCGTCGAGTTTGCCAATCAACTGTCCCGCCTTGACGATGAAGCCTTCCGTGACGGAGGTCCCGTCTTCCGTCTTCAAAGTCAGGATCACTCCCGCCGATTGCGCCGGAAGTTGGATATGATCCTCGGCGGTGACCAGACAATCCGTCAGCGTCAGCTCGCTACGCGAACGCGGCAGGCGATCTCCCGAAGTTTGCCCCATCAACAATAGGACGGTCATGACACCCAATGTGGTCTGCATATAACTCCACTCCTCGCTTGACTAATGATTTCACCGGTGCGTTCCGCGTTGATCTCTCGATCCGCTAGAACAGGACGTTGGCCTGCACCCACTCGAAGGCTTCATGGAACCAGGTGTAACCCACCGCCCTGCGTCCACAGAGAATCTTGCCACGCACGGATGTGCCCGGCCGTGGATCGACAATATCCGACTGTTTAATCTTTACGCGCACGCGCACGGTATGCCCTTCTTCGTCGTGCATCTGCGTAATGTTTTCGATGCCCTCCACAATGCCATCCCGTTCGGCACCGGGATCGGTCGCCAGCACGTACTTCACGGGCAGGGGTGACTCCGCTTGCTGTCGCGCCAAATCGACTTTGCCAATCCGGGTTTCCTTCATGTACAGTTCCAACTCCCAGTCGCCGGCCGGGTCGGCAATCGTCATCAGGACTTGTCCGGGCTCGACGGTACGATTTTGCAGCGACTCTTCCACATCCCAGGAAAGCATCACCTGGCCACTGATGGGAGAGGTGATCTTCAGGAGTTCGTGCTTGGTCACCAGCAATTCATGTTGTCGTGTGAGGCTGTTAATCCGTGCGCGCAGTTCGCGGATCTGTCCGCCCAACCGCACCTTTTCATCCTCAGGCAGGTTCGAGTTGGTGCGTGACAACGATTGATCGGCGGCCAGCAACTGTTCTTGCGTGGATTGGAGCTGTCCCAAGACCTCCTGGAGCCGAACTTCCAAATCGGTGTTTCGCAAATCGACTAGCGGTTGCCCCGCCTCGACCGTCTGCTGGTCTTCGACGTGAACTTTATCCACGATCCCACCGACGGCAACGAACACGTCTTGCTTGACAGATGGTTGTAACGCCCCTTTCGACTTCAGATAGAAATCGCGATGGACAAACGTCAGCAGCAACAACGCGACCAGAATCAAGCCGGCAATCGTCAGCGTCTTGGGCAACGTCCGCGCCCGTACGACCCACGCCGCCTTGCCCAGCGTCCGCCAAACCGGCATCAGGAACAGATCGCTATGGTCCAAGGAATTGGTCAAGGCCCGAGCGCTGTGCTCGTACACCAGATCCATCCGCGGAGCGACGATGTTTCGCGGCATTTCCGTTTCGATTTGCTCGATGATCAGGGCCCCGATCACCTCGCCTGGCTGATCCTGATCTCGGTCCAAAGAACCCATGAATCCCGACGAGTTCGCGTCCGTGGTTCCCGGACGTCGCAACGGCAAAACCGTCACGGATTTGGCATACGATTCATCGACGTAATGCTCAATCGCCTGTTCGATTTGCGGCGGCAAGTCGTCCGTCGCGCCCTCATACCATAACGGCTCACCCGTGGCGACAACCTTGGTGGCCAAGTTGCTCAGGGCCGCGATGATATTCGAGCGATTCTCCATCGTATCCTGGCCACTGACCGCTTCGATGTAGCACTTGCGGCCGCGACTGATGGCGACACTGACACGATCACAGCCGATCAGTCGCCGGCCTTCATTGGCCACGGCATACGCCGTATCGCGCAGATGCAGGCTCTCGTGAATCTGGCGGGAGAACTGATCCGCTTGGGCCCATAACGAGGTCTTGTCGCTGAACTGTCGTAGCTTTTGGGTTTTGAGCCATTCACCGGCCAACTCGGCCATTTGCTCGATGAAACGCAGGTAGCCGCGTTGCGTGGCGGGAGGAGAATCCGGCCGCTGAAAGACTTCGATGATGCCTTCGACCTGGCCATCGTTACTGAGCGGTGCCAAGACCAGGAGATACCGAGTGGGATTTCCACCCGACTTCTCGTCCACGGCACCCGATAGAGGCGGGAATAGGTTGCCTTCGCGGCTGGTGATGATCTGGTTGAGCAAACGCAGATGCTTTCCGGCATCGTCCGACGACGAGTCGAGTAGCGTTTGGCTGAGATTAATCTGATAAGCCAATTGGAGGCGACGCCCTTCTTCGACCAACCAGATCGCCCCGCCGACGGCCGCCAAAGCCGAAACGATCCTTTGCAGGAACGCCGCATAATATTCTTCGGGGCCGATGTCACTCTTGGAAAGCTGGGAGATCTCCGAGACCAAGCTACGAATCTGTTGCTTGGTCTGTTCAATGGTTTCAGCATTAACGGATGACTGTTCAGAAGACATAGCGAACGTGATCCTGCCAGGGAGAATGGGAATGAGTGCGACTTAGAGAGCGATGCCCCTCACCTCATGGTTTCCACTGTATATGTGAGCTTTCCCAACACAACGCTGGGCTGGCGTCTGGGAACCTATTTCTTCTGAAGAACGTCTGAACTTGCCGTTGCTGTCGATTATTCGAGTTTCCAAAGGTTCCGTTCCACTCAAGACTTGCGTTGTCTGATTCGCATGTTCATACTTAACGTATAACCGTCAGCTCATACTTTAGGTATAAACGGACCAGAAGTCAAGAAACTTGGACGTTTCGAAATGGGAAAAAGCTCGACGGCTGTGTCGAAACCCGTTTAACTATACTTTCCGTTTCGCGGTCAGTTCACGTGGAGACCGATCTCGGGAGAGCTAGACCATGCCAGGAAAGCCCCGTCGTCGCTATTTGGCGTTTGAGCAACTTGAGCGCAAGTCCGCGCCGAGTTCACTGCTACTGCTACTCGACCCGGCCGAGCATTCCCCCACCACGCACCACGCGAATGCCGTGGCGGAACATGGGAGTCTATCCCGAACCTCTGCGGAGGAATTGTTGCGGTTCATTGTCGACCACACGGGGCAACAACCCGTGGCGGCGTTGCCGAGCGAACTCCCCACGGTCGAGGCATGTGCCGTGGCCGATGACATGCTGCGGTTGCACGACAGCGAGCTCCGCAGCATGGTGCTGCTGAGCCTCTGCGGTTTTCACGACGAGTGAACCCACCACGAACTATAGTGAGAAATATGACTGATTCCGCCTTACTCCACGAGCTGCTGGATGAAATCGCCCCGGCACACCGCGCGGCGTTTCGCCAAGACTATGAAGCCATCACACGCTTGCCCGGCGCGGCTACGGATCTACCGCAGTTTCTGACGGATTTTCTGGAACACTGCCAACGACTGTATGCGGCTACGGCCGGTGCCATTTGGTTTCGGGGGCCGGATGGAGGGCCGCTCGCGTTGAAAGCGTCGGTGGGTTACGAACATCTGGGGCTGACCGCCGAGTACGATGATGCGCATGGCCAACTCCTGGGCTACGCCCTGCAACAAACCAAGGCTTTTGTCGTTCAGCCATTTTCCCGGCCAGAGAAAGTGGCCGGGATCGGCAATCCCACCGATCCGT
>JBGTHH010000057.1:0-2201 GCA_041746275.1 Pirellulaceae bacterium
CCGCGAAGCTGGGGGCCATTAGCGACGCCAGAATGTACTGGCCCAAAAAGAACATGTCGACCAGCTTTCGCGCATCAGCGGGGTTCTCGGTCAGATCGAGTCGCGCGTCCTGGGGCCAAGCGAAATAAACCACCGTCGCCAGCAGGGCCTGATAGAAAAATAACAGTACAAAGCCACGGGGCATCCGCAGATTGACCAGGAGTTCGCGCTGGAGGACGGGGTTCTCGAAAACGTACATAGCCTGACAGTCTAGCGCCCCAGGCGACGATCAGCAACGACCTTGCCGAGTTGTCGAAGTCAGTCAGTCCGATTCCACAGAGAGGGTCAGAACCCTCTTCGGACAGGCCCGATCACGCATCCAACAGACATTCCGTGAGCCCCAAAGCGATCAACGCCTCGTCGGCCACGATCCCATGATCTTCGTCGGCGAGGTCCGTGAAGACTCTGTCGACCGCTATCGCCGTCCGCCGCAAGCCAAACTGGCTGATCGCGGGTTGTGCGATGACATTCGCCGTATCGTCGGCGAGAGGCGTCGCCAAAACGCCTCCTTCGCCTTCCGCACGCAACGCACCGTCAAGTCGCGAGCCGAGGAAACTATAAAGCGGGTCGGCTAGCAATGGAATGAAGTGCCCGTCAACGCTATCCTGCCACGCGACATCAGGCTCCAGCTCAGGTGGAATGTACCCATCGTCCATCGGCGGCATCGCTGCATCGGTCGGATCCGCAGGCGGAATGTAACCATCGTCCGTAGTTGGCACGGAGGGCGGCGACTGGTCGGTTGGCGGCAAAGATTCCTTGACGTTCGCGGAGTCGTCCCCGATCAGCGGTTGGATCGGTGGAGTCTGCGCGAAAATCGGAGTCGGTGTGTATACGCAGCCAAGTCCGTTCAGGCAGTTGACCAAACGCACGGCATCGCTCGGCGTGATGCGGCCATCGCCATCGACGTCGTAATAGGGCGGCGGTTCATTTCCCGGCGAGGGCATTTCCAAAGGAGCCGACCCATACTTGCTGAGGCGATTCACCAGCAACAACAGATCGATGGGGGAGATGCGATTATCGCCATTGATGTCGTTGGGATTGTGGGGATTCTGCCACAGGCTGCGCACCTGAATCGTGCCGCTGCCGACGATGGCGGGAACCACCTCTTGGTTGGCTCGACGCAAACTGGAATTTCCCAAGCTGGTTCCGGTGACAAAGAACTCGTAACTGCCAGCCGGAATGCCTGTGGTGTCGATCACGAAACGAGCCAGAGTGCCATTGGCCACTGCCTCGAATCCTTGCGTAAACGCGACCTCCCCCGAGAGCAACGAACGGTTCGACGGCCAGGGGCTACCACTCTCGACGTGGGGAAACGTATTCCACAAATCACCGGCGAAGCGCACGGCCTCAAAGACAGGCCCCACGCCGGAGGTGCCAATCTGTGCCCTCAAGCTAAAGCTGCCCACGGGCGGATCACTGGGCGATGTTGACTTCACCGCGACCGCGACGGTTTGACCGGGCGTGTTGGGCTCCAACAAGTGGTAACCGACATCGATCATCACCGCGAGCAAGTTGCGGCTCTCCAGCGTCTCGAAGGAGATCCGCCGCTGAGCCGAGCGTCTGTTGGCGGGCAGTCGACGTTTCGTGAGCGTGGTCAACACGGAATCCATCATCGCCAGGAGAGTTGTGCGAATTCGTTCCCAGAACGTCTAACAACCTAACGCTTTTCGCGGGGCGATGCAAACGGTTGGCGAGCAGAAAATCAAGTTGACTAAGAATTCGCGGCTCCTGCGACGCTGGCTGTCGACGCCTGTTAGGATAGGTAATTTCGCTGGCGATGGACTGCCCAACCCTTTCAGGGCAACGGTCTCAACGCAGCCAGTTTTCCGACTCCGATAGGACTTCGTCCAGGTCTTGCACGTAATCGCAGTAGCGAAGTGCTTTCAATGTCGTGCCGTCAGGGATGGGGGTTGGTCGCACGTTCCTAAGCTCGTCCAACTGTGTCTCCCGCTGAATCCGCTCGACGGCCGCACGTGACGGAGGCTGACGTAACGATAGCTCACGATGCGGGGTGGGATGCGGTAAGTCGAAGCCAGCGAAGCTTAGAGGGGGCTGACCACCCAACATAGCTTGATCAGCCGTAGCACGGTGCTCGACTCGGACTCCTGCCGCGTCGATGGAACCCAAGTTGGGGACCATGGAACCCTCGCCCTCGCCGCTGC